>JALOMF010000030.1 GCA_025455635.1 Saprospiraceae bacterium
GCTTTGAGGGGCAGCTTTTTTTCAAGCTGAGTGGTTTCGAGCAAGCGGGCTGGCTCCACGAGGTAGGTCGCTCCGTTTGCTTCAAAAATTCGCTTCATCTCGCTCATCTGCGGCTCGTAGATGTCGGCGGAGAAAGCCATCAGCTTGGTCGTTTCTGGCAGGCGCTTGCGTATCATGGCCACGATGCGCTCGGTCGTTTTCACCGCCTCGTCGTAGGGCGGATAGTTGCGTTTATCGGTGGCGACGTAGTACTCGCCCACCCGTTTTTCTTCCTTGAAAAGGTTCTGTTTGACGCCGTCCCAGCGGTCTTTCAACCAAGACAGGAACAGTGAACGCTGCCGCCAGCTCTTCGCCAAGGTGTAGTAAATGCTACCGTCCTCGGCGAGGTAGGGCCGCCGCTGCCCGACCTTGTAGCCGCAGGCGATTTCGAGCGGGGCGTGGTTGTCAATGAAGTCGTTGCTGCACGTTTCCCAAACAACGAGGTCGGGTTTAATCCTGTCCACCCATTTATCCAAAACCAGGTACTCTTGCAAAGTACCGAAGCCAGCATGACCGTAGGCAAAGACCTCGAAATCAAGGCTATCGGCTAGGATGTTGTAGAACGTGTGTTCGTTGCTGGCCTCGATGCTGGCCGTGTAGCTGTCGCCGAGGAACAGCACTTTGGGCTTGGTGCTGGCCGTGTCGCCGAAAGCCTTGAAGCCGTTCTGGTCGTAGCGGAGGCTGATTGGGTAGGGCTGGCGGTTCACGTCCAGCATTTCGCCTTGGTAGGTGTAGCCGGGCTTCATCTTCCAGCCGAGGAGGTCGTCTTTTTCAGCGGTGTCGTAGGGGGGGGTAAGTACAGGGGGCGGTGCTGCCGTCAGCCGCATGGCCACCTCGCCCACCACTGCTACGATGGCCAGCAGGGACACCAAAATGATGCTGCTGTAGGCGACCTTGCGGCCAAAACTTAGCGGTGGCTTGGACATAGTGGCTAATGTGTTTCGGCCTTCGGCCAAAATTTCACTGCAAAACAACGAAGTCCGGCCAATATTGGCGGCGCTATTTTTCAAAAACAAAGGTAGTTGGCTAAAGTAGCGTTACAAAATTGGGCAAAAATTGCCTCCATGGACAGGGCCAAATTGCGAAGCTGCTGATGCAAAAAAAAGAGGCTGCACCTGATTCGAGTTCGGTACAGCCTCTTTGTTTCGTAAAAGGCGCTTTATCGTGCCACCATCAATTTGGCATGGTAAGGCTTGCCGTCGGCTACCACTTGCAAGATGTACATGCCGGGCGCATGGCCGCTCAGGTCAAGCGGCTGGTTGATGCTGGTTGCGTTTTCAACTTGTGACTCAAACAGGGTTTGGCCACTCAAACTGAGCAGGCGGAGCTGCACGTCCATGTTTTTCAACAATTTCACATCAACAAAAGCGGTTCCATCGGTCGGGTTCGGGTAGAGCGTGATTGCCTCCAGCCCATCCACTTCGGCTGCGCCCACGAAGATGCCCAAGGTGAAGGTTTTGGAACCTGTACAGCCGCTGGCACTGGTAACAGCGACCGTGTAAGTGCCCACTGGCAGCCCTGTTGGGTCTTCATCCGTGGAGACAATATCGCCAGCGGCATTTGTCCATTCATATTCAAACGGGGCATCTTCAGACAGTAGCACCGAGAGGTCAATGATGCCCGTGGAATCACCTTCGACGCTGCCTTGCACGTTGCCGAGCAAGAATAGGGATTCGGGGCAGCCCGTGATGTTGATATTGTCGAGGTCAAGCCAGTAGTCGCCAGCGCCCCAAGTTCCCTCGAAGCGGACGTTGATGGCCTTGCCTTCGAATGCACTGAGCGAAATGGCTTGTGTGGCAAAATCGGTGGACGTCACGTGCGTGGCTTGGTCAATGGTCATGACCGTTTGCCAGGTGTCCTGACAGTCGTCGGAGATGAGCACTTCGAGCTGGTCGTTGGCACTAAGTTCTGTAGCGGTTGTGCCATCGAAGAAGTCAACATAGCGGTAATCAAATTTCAAGCTATCGCCTACCGCAATCGGGCCTACCCGAAAGGTAGTCAGGTCGAAGAGCGGGTTGAAGGAGTAAAGGTTTTCGCCGAGCACCCGTGTTGGGTTGTTGTGAGTGTTTGGGGCGAAAATCGTTCCAGAGGTCGTCCATTCGCTCGAAATGGCATTGTCTTCAAAGTCTTCCTTCATTGGTTTCGGGAATGCGGTGATGAGGAAGGTGCTGAAGGTGTCGTTCTTCGGCTGGCTGTCGCCTTCAAGCACGGTCCAGGCTTGGAGGTGGTAGATGCCGGGGGCCGAGAAGTCCCAAGTGGTCTCGAATGCCAGCACTTGTGTGCTGTCGTTGCCGAGCACGCCTGTGAAGAGGCCATCTTGAGGGACTGACACGGGAGCCAATTGCCCATTTACCGAAAAATAAAACTCAAAAAGCGTCTGTGGAACCTGCCCGTAGTTGGTCAGGTTGACTATCACTTCTTCGTCGGTACCGAGGTCGCAGTCACCGGCAGTAGGTGCGGTGATGCCGCTCACGCCGAGGTCTTGCAGCCAGATGGTCTTGAACATGACCGGGCCAAGCGGCTTGCTGAATTCTGTGCCGCAGTCCAGCACGATGTAAGCGTTGTACCAAGAATTTTCAGCCAGGCCCGTCAGTTGGACATAAGAAAGCTGGCCAGTAGGCACGGTGACGACAGTGCCAGTACCCCTGGTGAAGCCCATCGGGCCGTACTCGATGATGTAGTTGCCTTGTGCGCCAGCTGAGGGCTGCCAAGCGAAGCGGGCGTTGTTGGCGTTCACGTCGCTCATCCACGCATCGGTAGGGCCAGGACAAGTGGGGCAGGCGATGGTGGTGAATACTTCGCCTTCGAGAGGGAATGGCCCGTCGGAGAATATCACATCACCATTGGGGTCGAGTATTTCGTAAGTGACCTCGTTGAGGAAGTTGCCTGCCACGAAAGTGACTTCGATGGGCAAGTTGCTGGTAGCTGTGAGCGTGAAGCTCGCATTATCCCCACCAGCGGGTATCGTATAGGTAAATGTCGTCCCATCATGCGTCACTTCTAGCTCGCAACCATTCCAACCATCGCCGAAGCTGTCAAAGAGGTTGAAAGTGTATTCGCAAGTGGCACCAGGCGAGGAGGGCGTGTAAGTGGTCGTGAAATCAATGGGGCCAATGAGGCTGCTCACGCTGTCCACCCCGCAAACGGTAGAAATATAGACGTCGTAATCCACACAAGGATTTAGGCCGGTCAGCGCAATGTCAGAAGAAGTTGTCTCCAAAGAGATGCCCGTGCCCAAAGGAAATCCAGCTGGGCCGTATTCCACGTTCCAGCTTTCTGCCAGCGACTGGTTGGGCCAATTGACGAGGGCGGTCGAGTCGGTAAGCTGTGCCATCGGTACGGTCACCAAGTTAATATTCAATGCAGGGCAAACTGGGCAATAGCCAATTTCATCGTACACTACCCCGACCGGTATGGCGGCACCGGTTATGGAGGCGCCTTCGGCAACTATCACGATACCGTCGGGGTCGAGCACCTCAAAATATGGTTCGAAGGCAAATGCGCCTACCGCCCATGATATCGTGACGGGTTGGCCCGCCGTCACTTGAAAGGTGGCAGTAGCTTGACCGCCAGTGGCAATGGTGTGGGTAGTGGTCACGCCATTTGAGACGACGGTGAGCACACCACCGTTCCAACCATCGCCGAATGAATCGAACATGTTGATGGTGTAGGTGCAAGTTTGCGCAGCACCTGTCAAAGCCAAGAACACGGCTGCTAGCAGCGGGAGCAGTTGTTTGTAAAGCGGGTGTTTAAACATGGTAACAGTTGTTTTTTATTCATCAAAAAAATGCCCGAATAAATCCTCTGTGTGTAGCCTGCCCGTTGGCAACGAAAGTGTGTGGGAGGAGTGGATGTTTCTTCTGGGCAATGAAAGGGCAAGGTAGGCAAAAATCCAAATTCCAATTATCCAGTAGCGTAAGCAAATATTTTCGGCATGGGTTTTAGTCTGTCAGTTTGCAAACCGCTAAACCTTTTTTTACGCCCTATGTTAAACTCCAGCGAATCAAAGGTTCGGCATGGGCAGGGATTTAGTATTTCTTAGATGCTGTGCTTATTTTTGCAGTTTCAAATTTTTTTCACCAATTCAAGCTTTCATTCACCATTTCAAAATGGCGATTTACTCCATCAGCGACTTAGAGAAGCTTTCCGGCATCAAAAGCCACACAATACGCATGTGGGAGCAGCGCTATGGCCTACTTCGCCCCAAACGGACGGGCACCAATATCCGCTTCTATGAAGATGATGACCTGCAACGGCTGCTCAACGTGGCCCTGCTCAACCGGCACGGGTTCCGCATCTCCAAGATAGCCGAGATGTCGAAAGAGGACATCACAGAGCAGGTCAGCACCGTCTCCAATTTCAAGTTTGAACTGGACGCCCAACTCGATGTGCTCACCCTGTCCGTCATCGAAATGGACGAGAACAAATTTGCCCGTATCTTCGACAACCATGTAGAGCAACTCGGCTTTGAACAGGCCATGCTCGAGGTCATTTACCCCTTCATGGAAAAACTGAGCCTGCTTTGGCTCACTGGCTCCATCAAGCCCGTGCAGGAGAATTTCATCACACAACTCATCCGCAACAAGCTCATCGCAGCCATTGAAAAGGAGCCGCTGGTCAGTGACCGCAAGGCACCAAAGTTCATGCTCTACTTGCCCAAGGACGAACAGCAGGAACTGAGCATCCTCTTCATGCAGCTCCTCATCAAGCGGCGGGGCTTCAGGGTCGTCAACCTAGGCGCCAACCTCGCCCTCGTTGACCTCAAGGACGCCTGCCTGATACACCAGCCCGACTACGTTTTCACGGTGCTCTCCGAAACCTTCAACCGGGAGCCGCTCCAGCGATACCTCTCCAACCTGCAAGCAGCCGTGCCCGACAGCCACCTGCTGCTCACTGGCTACCTCATGGCCTCGCAAGCCGTCTCCGACCTACATAACGCTACCATCTTGCCCAGCCTCGACGCTACCCTCGAATTTTTGGACGGCCTGAAATAATCGCTGTTTTTTCAACTAAAAAGCCCGCAAAAACAGGAAAATCCTGTCTTTACGGGCACATCTATATCCAGTTGTTGTATTTATTTGAACGGGCAAAATGACCCGTTTTGCTCATTTTTACCTTATCAGCGAAACATCCCCTTCCAGCACACGGGTAGAGCCGTCCATGAACTCCACCTCCGCAAACCAGACGAAAGTGGCAGGATTCAACGGCTTGCCGTCCAGCTTGCCATCCCAGCCACGGGCAGGGTCTTTTGGGTCAAAATCCTTGTATTCGTGCACCATTTCACCCCAGCGGTCGAACACCAAGAAGGACTTAATCCTCGTCACCGTCGGCCCGGCATACACCATGAACTGGTCGTTCACGCCATCGTCATTTGGCGAAAAAGCAGATGGCACATAGACTCCGGCCTCTGTGTTTTCCACGAAAACAGTCAGCGAGTCGGACACCACGCAGCCGCCCTTGAACAGCGTCACCTTGAAAGTCGTACGGGTGAGCGGGGTGGCCACAGGGTCGAGGCAGTCAGTGCAGCTCAACACATTGCCATTCGTCCACTGGATGGAGTCAAGCTCACTGGCCGGGAGGCTAGAAATAGCCGTCAGCGACAGGCTTTCGCCAAACTCCACCAAAGCTTGCCCAACGATATTGGCCGTCAAATCAACGTCCACTTTTGCGGCTTTTTCAATGACAAACGACGTATCGCCCGTGCAGCCCTCGGCATCCATTACTACAATCGTGTATTCACCAGCCTCCAAGTAGCCGAAGGTGTTGCTCGCCACAAACGGCGCAGCGTTCAGCGAGTACAGGTAGGGGTCCATGCCGCCTGTGACCGTACCGACCACCACGTGCGCATCCTTGCCTTCATACCCGCAGTTGATGGGTTCAATGCTGACCGAAGGCTCCGGCGAGCTTTGCGTTGAAAGCACTTGCACCTCGTCAGAGTCGGAGCAGCCGAGCGCCATGTTGGTGACCGTCAGCGTGAACACGCCCGACGCACTGACCTCTGGCCTCGAAGCTGTTGCATTGCCGGGAAAATCGCCCGAAGCTGCCGTCCACAGGTAGCTCACACCGCTCGTCAAAGTTGTGCCAGAACCGCCAAGCTCCACCACCAAATCGCTCTCCCAGCAGGTGAGTAGGCGGTCAGGGCCAGCGTCAGCAGTTGGCGGAGCCACAATATTCACAATTGTTTTTGCTTCGTAAACACAGTTTACCTGCTGGTAGCGGTAGGTAATTTGATGCTCACCCACTCCTGCTACAGCTGGGTCGAAAACCCCTTGAACTGCATCCACCACACCAGTACCCAGCCATGTGCCGCTGCCTGTTTGCCCAGCGCCATCCACAGTGGCCGATAGCTGCACTGTGGCAGTGGCCGCCGTGAGGCACATGTCCGTCACCGGCTCGACCGATACTGTAAATTCAGGGCAGGGCAAAGCGCTGCACACAGCATCCACAACCGGGAGCGGGCAGGAAGAATTGCCCTCCACCGTCACTTGCAGGCTGACCGTTTGTTCGGGGTTCAGCCCCGTGAACTCATAAGAAGTCGGCGACAACTGCTGCGCACCGTTGCCGACCACCGTGTAGCCAGTAGCACCCGGCACAGGTGCCCACGTGAACACCACGCCGTCCGTCGGTGCGGAGCAATCTATGACTGGCTCCGCCAGTTGGTCGTCCACTTGTATTTGTTGGGTAAAAATGGTGGACGTGCAGCTACCGTCGGTCACGGTCAAGCTGACGGTTTTGAGGCCGGGGCTGCTCCAATTCACTTGGTGCGGCCCTGCGCCAGTACCGGGCGAGGCCACCCCCCCATCGAAATTCCATGTGAAACTGGCGTTCGGCCCAGCAAGCCCCGTGTAGCCCACGGTCGCTGCATTTGAAAGGCAAATGGCGTCATCCAAGGTAAAATTGGCAGTAGGCTGTTGGTAAACACCCACCGTGATGGCATCGCTGTACGTGCAATCATCCTCCACAAAAGTATAGGTCAGGGTATGCTGCCCGAAGCCAGCCGCCGATGCACTGAAGGTGCCCGTAGATGAATTCAGTATGCCAGGGCCGCTCCAAGTGCCCGTGCCGGAGCCGTTGCTGCCAGTCACGGTAGCTTGCAATTGCACGGGCGTCGAAGTGCCGAGGCAGTAATCGTTAATCGGTGTCACGTCAACCGAAATGGCAGGGCAAGGCAAAGCATTGCAGCAGAGCTGCACTGGTACGCCCGAACATGCACCGCCGTTCGTGGCCGTGACGGTGATGCAAACCTGCTCCAACGGCTGCAGGCCCGTGACCTGCCATGCCATAGGAGCAGTTTGCACCGCTGTTTGCCCGGTTGATGTTGTCACAGAGTAGCCAACGCCGGGCTCGCTTGGCCATGTGAACTCAATAGAAGTTGTTGTATTGCTGCAAGAAATCTGAGGTGCCGAAGGCGGCGTGGCCACCTGCACCATGCTGGTATAAATCGGAGAAATGCACCCTTCTGGCGTCTCCACGGTCAGCATCACGAACTTGTTGCCACCAGTGGCCCAAGTCACGCTGTGCGGGCCGGGCGAGTTGCCGCCGGGCGAGGCCGTGCCACCGCCGAAGTCCCAGTTGTAAGTGAGGCCGGGCTGTGCCGCACCATCGAAGACGACCGTGGCAGGGCTGCCCACGCAGACCGACGAAGGCGCCGTGAAGCCGCCCGTGGGCGTTGCATAAACATTGATGCTGATGTCTTCGGTGTAGTTGCAAGGGCCATCGGTGTAGATGACCGTGATGATATTGGCACCGAGGTTGGCTTGGCTTGGGTTAAGTAGGCCACTAGCCGAAACGCCAGCTCCCACGAACTCAATAGTGCCGGATGGCGTGCCACCTGCCACATTTGCCACCAATTGAACTGGAAGCGTACTGGCATCCAAGCAAATATCAGCCACCGGGTCAATATTAATGGTAACGGGTGGGCAGTCCTGCGCCACGCAGGTGGAGATGGCAGTGCGGTTGCCGCAAATATTTGAATTGAGGGCCGTCACGCTCAGGGTCACGGTTTCGCCGGGCAAAAGACCGTCCACCGTGTAGGAAGTCGGCGTGTTCTGCGAAGCAGTCTGCCCGGTCGTCACGTCCACATCGTAGCCGCTTGCACCTGCCACGGCAGTCCATGAGAAAGTCACGCTAGTTGGCGTGGAACTGCAAACAACCACCGGCTGCGCAATGGGCTGTTCCACTACCACCGTTGCAGTGGCTGGCTGGGATGGGCAGCCGTTGCCGTCGTCCACTACCACGGTCACGGTCTTTGTGCCCGGGGTGGTCCAGGCCACCTGCTGGGGGCCAGCACCGTAGCCAAGTGAGGCCGTGCCGCCGTCAAAAGTCCAGCTGTAGTTCAAGCCTACCGAAGTGGGGCCAGTGAAAGTGACCGTTGCCTCGTCGTTGACACAAACGGGCGACTCCGCCGTGAGGCTGGCCAACGGCGTTTGGAACACATCAATAAAAATGGAGCTGGTTGCCGTGCAACCGTTTTCATTATAGACGACCGTGATATTGTTCGCACCGAGCGACGCTTGGGCAGGGTTGAAAGTGCCCAAGCTTGCGTTCACGATGCCAGTGCCCGAGTAGGTGTAGGTGCCGTTGCCCGCACCGCCCGTGGCAGTGGCCTGTAAGTTGAAGGGCGTCGTGGAAGCGTTCCTGCACACCTTGGCCACAGGCGTTATTGCCACCGAGAGCGTAGGGCAGCTTTGAGCGGTGCAAGTTTGCGTAGCCGAGCTATTGCCGCAGCTGTTGCTGCCTTGGGCCACCACGGTGATGCTTACTTGCTGGCCCGGCGTGAGGCCAGTCACGGTGTAAGTATTGAGCGGGTTCTGTGTGCCGGGCACACTCGATGTTACGATGTACCCCGTGCTGTTGGGCACGTCGGCCCACGAGAAGGTCACCGAATTGGTGGTCGAAGCACAGGTGATGACAGGCTGCGCCAATGGCGCATCCACTTGTATGTTTTGGGTGAAAACAGTTGACGGGCAACCATTTTCAGTCACCGTAAGCGAAATGGCTTGGGTGCCTGCCGATGGGAACGTGACAGTGTGCGGCCCAGCCCCTGTGCCGGGCGTAGCTGTGCCGCCGCCGAAGTTCCAGTTGTAGGTTGCGCCAGCACCAGCCGAGCCTGTGTAGGTGATGGTGGCTGAGTTCGTGACGCAGATGGGTGTGGTGACGGTGAAATTTGCCGTAGGCACGGGCTTCACCGTTACTGGGATTGCAATTTGGTCAGAACAGCTACCGATGCTCGCCCTGACGTAGTACGTGGTGTTTGCCGAAGGCGAAACGACCGTACTCGCAAGCTGGTTGGCTGGCGTGGCTGGTGTGGCGCTGTGGTAAGTGAGCGTTGCACCAGTGTTGTTCAAATCTTGAACATTCAGCGTTGTCAAATTGATGCTTCCCCCTGCGCAGATTTCAGCTGTGCCAGTGTAGGACAAATCGGGCTGGATGATGCCGTTCGGCACAGTAACAGATGCCGTGGATGTACAGGCTGGCGTCACGGCATTGTCGCTGACCGTCACTGTGTAAGTGCCTGGTGTTGTGGCAGTTATATTGGCAGAAGCACTACTGAAACTGCTGGGCCCCGACCATGCGTAGGTCAGTGTGCCCGACCCCGATGTTGCCGCCGAAAGCGCAACCGAGGCCGTGGTGCAGGTGATGGCCGATGGCAATGCTGGCGTGATGGCCGCCGTTGGCGAAAGTACGTTGAAGGTCAAATGCACGATGCTGTCGCAGCCTTGCGCATTCTGTAGTTGAATGTACTGCGGATTGGGAGCTGGGTATTGCTGCCCCCCCACAGTAGCGAAGCCGCCCGTGCAGACGTTTGCCACAAAATCAACGGTGTCTGGCTGTGTGACAATCAAGTTTACTTGTACGGTACTGTCGCAGCCTCTCCAAGAATCGAGCACGAAGTTGAAAGTACCCGCCGTGCAGACTTGGTTGGTGCCCACGGTGATGCAATCACCTTCGCAAACCGACTCGTTCAGGACGGTCGTGGGTATCGTAGGCAGAATGGTCAAGTTGACGAAGTTATCCGACAGGTCGGCGCAGAACGGTGCGGTGCTCGACCCTACCAAGGTGGCCACATCGCCGATGTTCATGCCAATGATGGACGGAATTTGCCCGGCGTGGATGGTCAGGTACGAGATGCCGTAAATGGCATAATTGCCCGGCGGCTGCGAGGTCATGTTCAAGTCGTCGCTGAGTGAGACGACGATACCACCCTGCACGATGGCGTAAGTGTAGTCGTAAATGGCCTGGTCGTTGCCGAAGAGCGGGCCGCTGGCTCCATAGTTGGGCGGCAGGTTGAAGTCCAAGGTGGCATCCCCGACGCAGCCAATCAAATTGACGGAATCGAGCATCCCGCCATCGGCTTCGCAGGCATAGCAGGCTTGGCCTCCGGCAAAAGCTAGGCTGAAATTGTGCAGGGTGCCCACGTCCATGTTGCAGACGTCGAGCACCGATATGGTCCAAGTGCCGTTGGCGGGGTCGCCGGGCACGTTGAAGTCGTTCAGGTCGCAGTTGGGAGCTTGCGGTACGCCCGTGATGGGGCTTGTCACGCCGCCACAGGGCACGGTCCAGTTGCCGTTGAGGCAGCAAGTACCCACCGAGCAGGGCGCCGAGTTGCAGATGTAATCCGTGTTGTTGGTGAGCGGCTTGTTGTTGCCGAGCACGATGCAAATCTCTGCGTTGTCTTGTTGGGTGCCGCATTCGCCGTAGTTGTTGCCCACGTCGGCCATGATGAGGTACTCCACGCCACTGGGCGAGGTGAGCGACACGCTCAGGTCGCCAATCCAAGTGTGGGTCAGGGTGACACACACCTGCTGGAGCGGGCTGATGGCGAGGTCGTTGGGGCCGTTCACGACGACATCCAACTGCCCGTTAAAGATTCCGTTGTCAGTAATTGGAACGGGACAATTGCCAGTAGTGACGCAATCACATTGGGCGAAGAGTTGGGCGAACGTTGCGAAGGAAAACAACAACGCAGCAATGAACGATTTGCCAATCATTTGTCTAGTTTTTGCGAGCTTAGTCCAAGATGGGGGCAATGGAATTCATGCTCGTTCACGTGTGTAAATGAGACGGAAGTCAGGTTTTTATCAAAAATTTTGGTAGGAATACAGTGTTGGCAGAAACGGGTAGGCACAGTTATGGGCCATCGTTTCGCTAGCGCAAAGCGTTAATTTTCAAATATTTAGCAAAAATCGCAAGTGGGGAGGCACAAGCAAACTGAGGGGGAAGGGGGATGGGGATTCGACGATGACCAGCGAAGGCCACTCGTCCAGCAATGCTTGATTTTTGATTTTGCAAATATGCTGCTCCGAAAAACAATGCCAAATCGTTCGGGAAGGCGTAAAATGTCAAAACTTTACTTTTTGCGGAGCAAAACGCCAGCCCAACTGAAGTGTTTTTCTTCAACATAAAACGAGTCAAGCCTCGGCACATCATCTGGCTGCACGTAGTAGTAATCGTAGCGGCCATCCAAAAAAAGTTCTTTCGAGTAAATGGGCGGCTCGGTGAACTGGTAGCCCATGCGGCGTTGGTAGTAGGTCGTGGCGGGGTGGTAGAGCCAGTTGACGCCCAGTTTGACCTGTGTCCCGCTAGGTATTTTTTCGTTCAAATAGGCCAACATGCTGCGGGTCTCGGCGTCGTAGCCCCAGTCGCTGGTAAACTGCACCTGGGCCACCTTCCCAAAATGCTGCACAATAAAGACGCCAATAGCCACCATCAGCACCATCGCCCAGCGGCTGCCTTTTTGCGCCAGCCAATTTGCAAAAAACAAAAACACGGCGAGGGCGCACAACGGGATGAACATGATGGCCGTGCGCTCCGCCTGAAATTTGGTGCCCAAAATCCAGTGTTGCGCCAGCGCTGCCACCGTCGCTAATGCGGGCAAGGCCCACGCCGCCAAGAAAAACCTTGCGGACACGCTGTTTGGGCGCTTGAAAAAGCCGACCAACGCCGCCACCGTCGTCGCCAGCAGCAGGAGCAGGAACAGCCCGCCGAACACCCGCACGTCCTTGTCCACGAAGTAGTGGCCGCCGTAGAGGCTGCAATGCACCACCGATTTGTAGGTTTCGTAGAAGGTCTCCCGGCCCCACTCAAACTCGCCCCGCTCCCGCAGGATGCGGATGGGATTGGCCAGCAGCCACACCAGCAACGACACGTAGGCCGCACTGCCCAAGCCCGCCCATTTTGCCCGCTGCACCCGGTTTTCGTGTTTTTTCAAAAACGACCAAGCCACGCTGCCAGCGATGACCGCCAACAGGCAGGCGAAGTAAACGAGCAGCGTGAAATTGCTCAAAACCGCCAAGGCAGCCCCACCCAGCGTACCGAGCAACGGCCCCAAGCTCCCACGCTCCACCCATCGGGCGAGGTAGTACAGGCTCATCATCATCATGCCCATCGCCAAGCCGTAGCCCCTCGCCAGCGAGTGGAAATCCAGCAGGTAAGGGTTGACGTTGAGCAGGACGAAACCGAAGAGCGGGATGAGGTACGGAGGTATGGAGGTATGAGGTGTGGGCAGGTGACTGCCGACCCATTTCACCAATTTGATAGAAAAAAGCAGATAAACTACGTGCCCCATGAGCGCTGGCAGCCGGATGGCCAGCTCTGAGCCACCGATCAGCCCGACGGTCATTTTCATCAGCAAAACATACAGCCAATGCAGGTTGGCGGTTGTCCAACAGTCGGGGTTGATGCGGCAGGAGAAGATGTCGTAATTCGTCCAGATGTCGAAGGAGCCGCACTCGTCGTGGGTCAATGAAAGCAGGTGGGCACGGAGAGTGGTGTAGATGAGAAGCAGCAGCGCAAGGGCGGAAAGGAGAAGGTTTGCGAAGCGGCTGTTCATAGTCTTGATAGGTGGACTTTGATTTGAGATTTAAGATTTGGAGGGTCGGAAGTAACTGCCAATACAAGTGTTTTGCAAATTCGCACTGCACCCAAAATCTAATATCTTATATCGTAAATCTTATATCTGAAATCAAAAAAACAAAGTCGAACGGGCTTTAAAGCCTCGCAATCACCGTCTTATTCCCCTTCACTTTCTGGCCCATTTGCACTTCAATCTTCGCATCGAGCGGGAGGAAAAGGTCAACCCTGGAGCCGAATTTAATGAAGCCGAAGTCCTTACCTTGGTGTACTTGGTCGCCCTCGTTCACGTAGTGTACGATGCGTTTGGCCATCGCTCCGGCGATTTGGCGGAGCAGCACCTCGTCCTCGCCGTTGTCAATCACGAGGGTGGTGCGCTCGTTCTCTGTGGAGGATTTCGGGTGCCAGGCCACGAGGTATTTGCCGGGGTGGTATTTGAAGTAGTTCACCGTGCCGCTCACTGGGTTTCGGTTCACGTGAACATTGGTCGGCGACATGAAAATGGAGACTTGAAGGCGCTTGTCGTTGAAGTACTCACCCTCGTGTGCTTCTTCGATGACGACGATTTTGCCGTCGGCGGGGGCGTAAACGAGGTTGTCGTCGGCCACCATGATTTCACGGCTGGGGTTGCGGAAGAACTGGAGTACCAGCAGGAACAAAACAGAAGATACGATGATGGAAGCCTCAAAAAAATCAGGTAAAAATGCCTTCACCAGTAGATTGACAACGAGTAAAACCGATGCCGTACCGATGAGAATCTTGTGTCCTTCTTTGTGGATTTTCATTGCTTATTGCTGTATTTTAAAACGGAAGAACAAGGCTTCCGTCAAAAGAGTTGTAATGACTGTCGCATAAACGAGGTGCAAAAATAACGCAGTTTCTGTTCTTTTTTCTTTCAAATTCGATGCCCAGTTAGCGTACCACTTTCAAGCACGAACACCCAGCCGTTCGCAACACGCAGTTTGCAGCCCGCTTTCAGCTCGAATGGCAGCGTGAAGGGCCGCTCCAACAGCGCCGTCAGGTGGAAGGACCAAAGCTGGCCGTCCTTCCCATAAATCAACTGGTCGTCCATGACCTGAAACTCCGTCAAGCCCAACAACGGCAGGGTTTTCCGGTACTGCCCGAACACATCGAAGACCAGCACCCCCACCGCCGGGTCGCTCACAAAAACGGTCTGCTCCCGCTCCAAGAGGAAGTTCGGGTGCAGCGACCGGCCTACCGAAAGGCTCAGGTCATTGCCCTGTACGGCCACCGTGCCATCAGCGGTTATTTTCTTCAATAAAAAACTGGCCTCGTCATAAACCCACAGTGCCCCGTCACTGGCCATCACTGGCCATACCCACAGCGTCAGCCCGCTGGAAGCCCATTTGCATCAGGTTGTATTGCCCGCTCAGGTTCAAGGTTCGGTCGAGGGTGAGCACGGTTTGTTGCTGCGCAAAAAACAGGAGCAAATGGAAGGGGTTCGTAGCATCGAGCAGGGTGGCCTCGCCCAGCGTCCGGTTCGGGTAGCGGAACTGCTCCTGGCCATCGGGCGTGTACTTAACTACTTGGTTGTCAGCGGTTAAGGTGTAGATATTTCCAAGGTTGTCAGTGGTGAAGTTTTTTGTTTTTTCGGGGAAAACGAGGGGGGATTGGGCGAGGCAGTCTTGGGTTTTTCCGAAGGAAAGGAGGACGAAAAGCAGGGCAGCCAAGTAGTTGCCAAATTTATTTGGCAACATAAAAACCAAGGTTTTTATGCACTCAATTGTCGCCAAATTCATTTGGTGACTACTATTTCCCAAACACTTTACCATTGTCATTTTCAAAAAAGCGGAGTTGCAGGTCTTGTCCGTCGAAGACGGCATACGACTGGAAAGAGAGCCAATCGCCCAGATTCACATAACGGCTGCGGCCATTTTTAAGTGTATAGTCAATGGGCAGGTGGCGGTGGCCGAAAACGAAATAATCCACATCGGGCACTTGGTCGAGGTAGCCGTTGCAGAAGCCGACGAGCCGCTCCTTGGCCTCGCCGTTGAAGCTGGGGTCGCTGGGGTTGGCCTTTCGGCTCGTGCCGCTGAACGTGGTCATCATCCAAAGCCCGCCGTTGGGGTGCAGCCGCTCGAAGAACCATTGGGCGGTGCGATTGGAGAACACGGCCTTGATGAACTTGTAGCCGTGGTCGCCCCTGCCCAGCCCGTCGCCGTGGCCGATGTAGAATTTTTTACCTGAAAACTCACGGATTATCGGCTCCCGGTAGGTCGGTATGCCCAGCTCCTCCTCGAAGTAACGGAAGACCCACATATCGTGGTTGCCGGTGAAAAAATAGATGGGCAGCCCTTGCTCCCGCAGGTCGGCGAGGCGGCCAAGCAGGCGGAGGTAGCCCTTGGGCACCACTTTTTTATACTCAAACCAGTAGTCGAACACGTCGCCCACGAGGTAGAGCGCCTCGGCATCGGGGGCGATGCCATCGAGCCAGCGCACGATGAGCCGCTCCCGTTCCCGGCTCGTGAGCTTGCCGTCGGTGCCTAGGTGGAAGTCGGAGGCGAAATAAATCATTGCGGATTTCGGATTGCGGATTGCGGATTGGAGGCCCTGCTAATCCGTTCAACTCATTGGATAAATTGCAGTAAGTGAATTACAGATAACAAAAAGAAAGGTGGTAGTTCCGACGCCCCCAATCCGAAATCCGCAATCCGAAATCCGCAATCAAGACATCACCGTTCCACAATGCTTGCAAGTGCGCAGTTCCTCGTTGCCCATGAACTCGGCGATAGCGGCCTTGATTTGCGTGCCGATGTCCTTGAGCGGGAACCCAGCCTCGTGGAGTTTTTGGTTGCAATTTTCGCAGAACCACATCAGCTTGTCAATCTCGCCGGGGTTGCGGTAGCGCTCGATGACGAGGCCCACCGTGTTGGCGGGGCGCTGCGGGGAGTGCGGGATGCGGGGCGGCAGCAGGAACATTTCGCCCTCCCGGATGTGAATGGTCTCCGGCGTGCCGTCCTCGTTGATGATTTTTACGGAAATATCGCCCTGAAGCTGGTAGAAAAGCTCCTCGCCGTCTTCCCAGTGGTAGTCCTTGCGGCCATTGGGGCCACCTACCATCATCACGATATAGTCGTCGTTGTCGAGGTAAATCTGCTTGTTGCCGACGGGCGGCTGTAGCAGGTGGCGGTTTTCCTCCGCCCACTTCATCACGTTGAAAGGTTTTTGCATGATTTCGGATTTCGGATTTCGGATTTCGGATTGGAGTGCCAAGCTGAAATTCAAAATCCTGCGTTTCTTGACTTACTTTCGCCCGTTGTTTTCACCAAAAGGCGTTGCTATTGCCAAGGGCAAATGAACGCATTTTTTAAAGGAAAGAAAAAGCAAAATGAGTATGAGCGACACGGCCTCACCTTTTTGCTAAGTCCGTTTTACATTTTACCTGTTCCAAAAATGAACTTAAACCTAATTGGATACAACGCCCTGGTGGGCGGCAGCAGCAAGGGCATCGGGCGGGCAGTGGCCGTGGAGTTGGCTTTACTTGGCGCAAATGTGACGCTCATGGCCCGCAGCGCCGAGCGGCTTTCGGAGGCAATGGAGGGCTTGGACACCAACTTGGGCCAGCAGCACGATTTCCAGGTCGCCGATTTTTCCAATGCCGCCGATTTGCATAAAAAAGTACACGGCCTCGTAAGCGGCAAGCCCATCCACATCCTCGTCAACAACACGGGCGGCCCCCCCGGCGGCCCAGCCAACTCGGCGCAGGTCGGCGAGTTTTTGCAGGCATTCAACAACCACCTCGTGGGCAACCACACACTGATGCAACTGGTGCTGCCGGGCATGAAGGAGGCTGGCTTTGGCCGCATCATCAATATCATCAGCACCTCGGTGAAGCAGCCCATCGAGGGGCTTGGCGTGTCGAACACCATCCGGGGGGCGGTGGCCAATTGGGCAAAAACCCTCGCCACGGAGCTTGGCCCGCACGGCATCACCGTGAATAACGTGCTGCCCGGCGCCACCATGACGGGCCGTTTGGAGGAAATTGCGCAAGCAAACGCCGCCAAATCGGGCGGCACAGCGGACGCTGTTTTTGAAAATTGGCAAAAGGAAATACCGCTGCGCCGCATCGCCGACCCCAGCGAGGTGGCCGCTGCCGTGGCGTTTTTGGCGTCGCCCGCCGCTTCGTACATTTCCGGCATCAATTTGCCAGTGGACGGGGGGAGGACGAAATCATTGTAATTTCGGATTGCGGATTGCGGATTGCGGATTGGGAGCCGTTCTAGCTTCCACGTTTTTTAGTGTGTAGCAGTTCACCCAATCCGAAATCCGCAATCCGAAATCCGCAATCTCTAACCGTGAATCCAACAGAATTCCGCCTTTTTTACAACCAAACCATCCATCCTGAATTGATGCGGTTGGACAAGCAGCGGCTGCGCATGTTGCGGCTGATTAGCTTTTCGGCCATGCTGATGCTGGGGGTGGGCGGGCTGGTATTTGCCTTGTCGGAGTTTTTGTTTGCGGCGCTGGCGAGCTTGCCGTTCATGGGCTATATCGCCGTGGTGGTGGGCCGGATTCGGCGCTTTACGGACGACTTCAAGCCAAAAGTGGTGCGTTTGGTGCTGGATTTCATTGACGATGGGCCGCTGTTTGGGGACTTAAAATACGACGCCAAGCGCAAGATGCCCATCGAGAAATTCATGCGCAGCCAGCTTTTCGTTACCCGGCCTGCGGTGTACGAGGGCGAGGATTTCATCGAGGGCCGCATCGGCGACGTGGAGTTTGAAATGAGCGAACTGAAAGTGGAGGAATACTCAAGGGTGCGGCAGCGGTTGGACTCGGTGTTTCGGGGCGTATTTTTGCGGGCAAAATTCAAGTACCCGCTCAAAGGCTCCGTGCTCGTGGTACCGAGGGCCAGGTTGCCCTACCTCTCCGAGACGGTGAAAATGGCCGTGCGCAACGGCGGCCAACCCCTCGACGGCTTTATCAAAAATCAAAAATTCAAGGAAAAATACGTCATTTACGGCGCCCGCAACACCAAGGTCACCGACCTGCTCACCGAGGAACTGATGAGCTTCATCTTGGGCTACCGCAAGGGTAAGGGGGAACTTTGCATGTCCATCTCCGCCGAAAACTGCTACGTGGCCATCTGGACCGACCACGACATCTTGGAGCCTAAAATCCTGCAATCAAACGTCAGCTTTGAGCTGGTGCGGGAGTTTTTCGACGATATTTATGCTGCGCTTTACGTGGTGACGGCGCTGGATAGGGCGCATTGATGTGGTGAGGATTTGGGGATGCGAGGATTTGATACGGCTCTTTTTAAATCCCTAATTTTTCAAATCCTTCGTCAAATCGCCCGCCTTTATCCGCCCCTCGATGGCCCTGATTTTCCACTGCGTGAACTTCTGATTGGACTCGAAGCCGTGCCCGTAGATGATTTCGTCGGGGCGGCGCACGATGACGAATTTGGTGGTATGCACCCGGTCTCTTTCCTCTTCCCAAATCAGTTCCTCCGTTTCGAGGCGCTCGCCCGTGCTGCCCGTCCATCGCACACTGTCCTGCACGATGAACTTGCCATTGTTCTCATAACGCTCGGCGTAGTTGGCGGTCATGCGGCCCGTCACGGTTTGGCCATCCGGCCCAAAAAACTCGACCGTCAGGCCGTCGGGAAATTCTTGGTAAGGGTCTTTTTTGTCCAAATGCCGCAGCAGTTTCGGGCTGACGATGCGCAGCTTGAGGATGGCCGAGTCGCTGTACAGCAGCTCGACGCCCGTGGCGGTTTCCACCAGTGTCTCATCCCGGGAGAATAGGCGGTTGACCTCGTTGATGTCGTTTTCGCAGGAGGCGAGGAGAATAGACAGCAATAAAAACGGGTAAATGATTTTCATTGTAGGAAAACTTGCGGACGCAAAGTTACGCTGATTGCCTTTTCCAAACCTTAACGGGCATTTTTCACAAATCCCTATCCAAATTCTTATCAAACCAAACCAAGTCTTGGCTCTCCGGGTCGCCATTATAATTCACCGTAATTTCCTCGCCTGGCCCTATGGTCTTGATACAGTAAAAATCAATCGTATCATGCTCATAATCAAGCAAATAACGAGCGTTTGGCTGGTAGGAATGATTGAACAACGACCCATTGCCGAGGGCGATGGCGCATTGCGTCTGGTCTTCTCCCCAAAGGAAATAATAGTCGTGTAAGCGAGTGCCGTGGATGGTGGCCAGGTCTTCGGCTGGCAGCACGATGGCTGGGCAGATTTCAATCAAATCGCCCTCCTCTAGCGTCTCCCCGGTGAAGACGCCCCGGCCACCGAGGTCGCTGTCGGCGATGTAGAGGAAAGGGACACGTTGGGACATATTGGGAAATTGGGAAATTGGGAAATTGGGAAATTGGAGATAATGCAAACCCAACGAGTGTGCCTAATTTCTCAATTTCCTAATTTCCCAATTTCATTAAAATTCTGCTTGCCCAGCCGCCCGTGGGAAGGCAATCACGTCACGGATATTGCCCATGCCGGTGATGAACTGCACCATGCGCTCGAAGCCGAGGCCGAAGCCGGCGTGGGGGCAGCCGCCAAATTTGCGCAGCTCCAAATACCACCAAAGCTCCTCCTCGTGTATGCCTTGGGCGTGGATGCGCTCCAGCAGCTTACCGTGGCGCTCCTCCCGCTGCGAGCCGCCGATGACCTCGCCGATGTAGGGGAATAGGCAGTCCATCGCAGCGACCGTTTCCTTACCGGGTTCGGTGCCGTCGTTTTCCCGCATGTAGAAAGCCTTGATGGCCTTCGGGTAGTCCCGCACGAAGACGGGTTTTTGGAAATGCTTCTCGACGAGGTAGCGCTCATGCTCGCTTTGGAGGTCTTTGCCCCACTGCACGTCGAACTTGAACTTGCCTTTTTTATAGGTGTTCGAGTTGCGAAGGATGTCCACGGCCTCGGTGTAGGTGATGCGCTCAAAGTCGTTGTCCACCACGAAGCGGAGCATGTCCACGAGGCCCATCGGGCGGCGGTCGTCCTGCTTCATGTTCTTTTCCTCGTCCTTGATGCGCTTGTCGAGGAAAGCGAGGTCGTCGGGGTAATTGTCGAGGATGTGGCGGATGAGGAATTTCACGAAGTCCTCGGCCAGCTCCATGTTGTCGAAAATATCGTTGAAGGCGACCTCCGGCTCAATCATCCAGAACTCGGCCAAGTGGCGGGTCGTGAACGACTGCTCGGCCCGGAAAGTGGGGCCGAAGGTGTAAATCTTGCCCAAGGCCAAGGCCGCTATCTCGCCCTGCAACTGGCCGGAAACGGTCAGGTTGGTGCTCTTCCCGAAGAAATCCTGCTTGAAATCCACTTCGCCAGACTCGGTGCGGGGCGGGTTGTCGAAGTCGAGCGTGGTCACCCGGAACATCTCGCCAGCGCCCTCGGCATCGCTGCCGGTCACGATAGGCGTGTGCATGTAGTAGTAGCCCCGGTCGTTGAAATACTTGTGGACGGCATAGGCCACGGCGTGGCGGATGCGGAACACGGCGCTGAAAGTCTGCGTGCGCATGCGGAAATGCGCCTTTTCCCGCAGGTACTCCATCGTCATGTTCTTAGGCTGGAGGTGGTAATCGTCGGGGACGCACTCGCCGAGCAGTTCGATGTGGTCGGCCATCAGTTCGACGGACTGGCCAGCACCTTGCGACTCTACCAGCTTGCCCGTGACCGAAATGCAGGCATGGAACTGGATTTTTTTCAAAAACTCCTCCTCGAATTGCTCGAAATCCACCACGACTTGCAGCGTGTTGAACGAGGAGCCGTCGTAAAGGGCGATGAAGCGGTTGGAGCGGAAGGAGCGCACCCAACCGGAGACTTTCACTTCGGCACCGACCTGTGGCTGGCGCAATATTTCAGCGATTTCTGTTCTTTTCATGTTCAGTTTGATTCAGTAGTCGCCAAATTTATTTGACGACAAATATGATATTTTGGCCAGCCAAATGATTTGCCTAACGGCAGTAAGGATTTTGGCGGCTGCAAACGGGCGGCGAAAATAAGCCAAAACCAAGTTGAATGGGTCATTTCAGCCATGTGAAACGAAAAAAACGTGGAGCATCGCCCATTGGTTTCGACAAAGCTGCCATTTTCGGCAGCCCCTTTAAAACAATTGCCGCCAAAAAGTGTAGTTTAGCCAGCTTAGAACGCTGCATTGAAAATATTGTGCAAGCTTAAAACACAGGACATACATGAAAATAGGCATTGTCTGTTACCCGACCTTCGGCGGCAGTGGCGTAGTGGCCACTGAGCTGGGCATGGGCCTCGCCAAGCGGGGCCACGAGGTTCATTTCATCACTTACCGCCGCCCGGCCCGCCTTTCGGGTTTCCACGAGAACGTTTTTTACCACGAAGTGAATGGCGAGGACTACCCACTTTTCGAGTACCCACCCTACGACACGGCGCTGGCCAGCAAGCTGGTGGAGGTGGTGAAATTCGAGAAACTCGACCTGCTGCACGTCCACTACGCCATCCCGCACGCTGCCGTAGCGTACATGGCCAAGAAAATCTTGCTGCAAGATGGCCGCTACGTGCCCGTTATCACCACGCTGCACGGTACCGACATCACGCTGGTGGGCGACAATCCCGCCTTCAAGCCCGTCGTCGAGTTTTCCATCAACAAATCGGACGGCGTGACGGCGGTCTCCGACTTCCTGCGGGACGAGACGCTGTCGAAGTTCAATATCACGACCGAAATCAAGGTCATCCACAACTTCGTGGACTTCGAGCGCTTCCGCAAAATCAACAAGGACCATTTCAAAAAAGCCATTGCACCCAACGGCGAGCGCATCCTCACACACACCTCCAATTTCCGCAAGGTGAAGCGGGTGGAGGACGTGATTCGGGTCTTTGAAAAAGTACACAAAATCATTCCGAGCAAGCTCATGCTCATCGGCGACGGCCCTGAGCGCCGCCAGATGGAAGACCTCTGCCGCCAAATCGGCCTCTGCGACGAAATCCGGTTCCTAGGCAAACAGGACGCCGTGGAGGAACTGCTCGCCATTTCAGACCTGTTTTTCATCCCTTCGCAAAGCGAGAGTTTCGGCCTGGCCGCCCTCGAAGCGATGGCCTGCGAGGTGCCCGTCATCTCCTCCAACGCCGGGGGCCTGCCGGAGGTGAACATCCACGGCAAGACTGGATTCCTCAGCGACGTGGGCGACGTGAATGCCATGGCCGAGCACGCCATCACCATCCTCAGTGACGACCACGTGCTGCAAACTTTCCGCAAAAACGCATTGGAACAGGCCGAGCGCTTCGACATCCGGCATGTGCTGCCGAAATACGAGGCTTATTACGAAGCAGTGATTGAACGGTCAAAACTAGCCGTTCATTGATGGGTGTAGGCCGCCAAGTGGCGTGCCACGTATTTGCCAATCACATCGAACTCTAGGTTGACGGCGTCGCCTTTTTTCAGGTTTTTAAAATTGGTGTGCTCAAAGGTGTAAGGAATTATCGCCACCGAGAACCGGCCTTTTTCCCCTTCGGAAACATCGGGTTTCACCACCGTCAGGCTGACCCCGTTCACGCAGATGGAGCCTTTGTCCACGAGCAGGTACTCCCGCTGAAACGGGTACTCAAAACTATAAATCCAGCTCCCATCCAGCACCTGCACCTCGGTGCAAATCCCCGTCAAATCCACGTGTCCCTGCACGATGTGGCCGTCGAGCCGAGCATTGGCCCGCATGGCCCGCTCCAAGTTCACGAGGCTGCCCACGCCGAGTTGGCCTAGGTTGGTGCGCTGCAAGGTCTCCTCGATGGCCGTCACCCGGTGCCAGTCGTCGCCGAGGGCCACCACCGTCAGGCAAGTGCCGTTGTGCGACACGCTCTGGTCAACCTTCATTTCATGCGAGATGGGCGAGCTTACAGTGAAATGCACGTTGGTGCCCGTGCGCTCGATGGCGGTGATATTGCCGAAGGCTTCTATGATTCCAGTAAACATTTGAGTTGGCAGTTGGCAGTTGGCAGTTGGCAGTCAGTGCAGGAAGTACTGTTTAGCCCCGTTCCAAAGCCGATTTAGCGATGTAAAACTAAGGATTTCATTTCCACACTAACAAAAAGGGCGGGCTTGTGTTTAGGGCAAAAAAAATGGAGGACACTGCTTTCAGCGTCCTCCATTTACATTCATTCGCTAAGAAATACAGAAAAATTTATTTACGGTACGAATGTAGATAGCTTTATCGGATTTTGCCAACCGGATATACCAGCCGCACAAAAGTGTAGATGATTGGCAAACGACCGTAGAAGTTATTTTGCCGCTGACCGTTGCCGCACCGCCTCGAACAGCACGATGGCCGTCGAGGCCGACACATTGAGCGAGTCAACTTGGCCTGCCATCGGGATGATGATGCGGTCGTCGGCCTGCTCCACCCAGAAGTCGGTGATGCCCGTCGCCTCTGCGCCCAGTACGAAGGCCAGCGGCTGCCGCAGGTCGGTATCGTACAGCGAGCTGGCCGCCTCCAGCCAAGTGGCCATGATGCGTATTTTTTTGCTCCGCAAATA
>JALOMF010000462.1 GCA_025455635.1 Saprospiraceae bacterium
CAGCATCCAGAGTGAGTAGAAAATCATCTTCCAGAGTAGGGATTGCTTGGCGCCAAATGCCTTTAAAATGAGGTAAAATTCAACGCACATGAGCGGCACGGTCAAAATCCAATCTATATAGCGGAATTCGGTCGGCGAAGTGCCGTTGGTTGCCCAGAAGTCCCGCATGTAGAAATAGTGCACCGCTGCGATGAAGGTGATAAGACCCGATACCAGCATAGAGGTGCGCCACTTGCCATCTTGGTTCCACATTTCTATGAAGAAGAAGACGGAGGCGGCCATCATTGCCATCGAGCCGATGAAGAAAGTGAAGCCCACATAGTCACCAGGTTGTAACACTGTTAACATAATGGTCTGAAAATTTGAAAAAAGTTCCATGGACACATTTTTAATTGGTTAAAAAAATATAGTAGATTTGAGATTTGCAATTAACGAGGCACAGTTGGTTGGTTTTGAATACCTGTGGTTTCAAGAGAAATCTAAACGAATATCAACGACCTGCTTAAATCAATAAATGCATTGATTTATACCCATCAAACTGGTTTGACACCCATTTTACCCAAGTTGGAAAAACGGATAATAGGTGTTTTCCACGTTCGGTAAAGCCATTCCATGAGAAATGCATGTGGGACAGTGATTACTGCTATGAAAAGGAACAATGCCCCCATATTTTGACCACGGTTAAAATAATCCCCGAAAAAGAACATGAGCGCACCAAGACCTGCGAAAGACAATAACGTCAATGGTAGTGATTGGAAAAGGTAGTCTTTTGCCCGATAACCCGGCCTTGAGGTATTGAGCAGGGCGACCTGGTGGCGCATGGCGTCCATTGAATGCCATAGCACGAAATATACGCCGAATCCAACAAGCAGCGGCGTGGTTAAAAAGAGCATTAATAACAGCAGCACTTTACCTGTTTCCAGCTTGAACGATTCAGTAGTTAAAACGGAAGCATGGTTTAAATGAACAAGGATGCCGAGGTTGACAAAAACAATTAAAAATATTAAAACTGCCCGGCTTAATATTGACTGTTGGAACTCGCCCACTTTCATCTCTAAAATAATGACGCTCGCTTGGTCAAAATGCAACAGGACTGGCATACCGATAATTAGCAATCCCCAGCATAGCATGGTAAAACGTTCAACCAATTTAGACGGAAACTGATAGCTGGCCCAATTACTTTGTCCAAAATGATAGGCGGATATAATCAAGAAGATAACGAAAGCCAGCATCGGCTCAACCATCCACACGGCTACATATGCCAGCATCAATATCAGATAGCCCAATAAATATCGTACAGGGCTGAAAACCTTACCCGATAAAACGGTAAGCTGTTTGGAAAGCATGAAATCACCAGCACCATGAGGCACACCAGCCAGAATCAATACGAAACCGAAAACAGGCAACATACCCTCGACCAATGATTTTGGCACCAACAATCCGGCTAGCGCTATCACGCAAGTGATAATTCTAATATTGCTGCTTTGGTCTGGTATGTCAAGTGGTTTTACCATTTCATGCTATGTCCAGAATAGACGTTAAAAAAGCCCTTTGATGAATCTTATTTTCATTGACCGAGCATTTGAATTATCAGACAAAGCAGTTTTTTATTTGTTTAACTAATTTTCATTTTTTTTTGAACAAAACGAAAATTCCCTGAAAACGTACTTTGCGGTTTTCTGATAATACAAGTTTTAATTTGGGTAAATGCAAAAATATAGATACAATATCAAAGGATAGGGCGACCTGTTTTCGGGAAAACAGTATAAAATAGGTAGGCCAAAGCGTGGATGGAACAGTTCAAACCCAAATAATCCCCTCTGCTGCGTCGCCAAAACCCAATGCTTCGCCCCGAAGGTGCCGCCAGCCTGAGAGCCAAGCCAAAGCAGCATCTACTTGGTGCCAATTTTCGGGCTGCTGCATAAAAAGGTGGGGGAGCTTGTCGGCCAGATTTTCCAAAAACAAGTTCAAGTCCTTTTTGTAAAATACATCGCCGACGAACTGCGTACGAACCAAATGGGCCGGGTAAATCTCAAAGAAAGGGGTTTGCGGAAAAGCGGCCCGAACCTGCATGGCCCTTGCCGTTAGCCCACCTAGGAACATGGGCGACATGGCACCCACGGCCCGGTCGCAGGCCCGATAGTGGTAATTGTCGCCCTCGCCCCGATAGACACCGGGCAAACTGAGCGGTGCGTCCATATAAACGGAATTTGGCTGGTGTTCCGCGATGAGATGGCGAAGCCAGACATCGGCGTCCTGCTTTTTTGCGCTTTGCGCTAAATGCAATTGGCCGTTTTTTGCGAAGCAAATGGCGGTGGTGCCAGCGAGCTTGGCGCCGTAATCAACGCCGATGAAATCTAGATTCATAAAGCCGGGTTTGGTTGGGAATGCACCATGGGCAAACTCCTTACCTTTTTTTGTTTAACACAATTTTGAAAATCGTTAAACAAAATTGGAGGAGGTTGGTTTTCTTGCCTAGTTCTATCATTAAAACAAACAAAGCATCATGCGTAAGCCAAAAAATTCTTTCAGCAAAAACCTCCTTTTGACCGACGATGACATCGGGGACGACCATATAATGACTTCCCTTGCCACGCCCATGCGGCCAGGTGCTTTCGACTTGTCGGATGAAGAGAAAATGGCCAAAATCGAGCACCATTTCCGGGAAATCATGCACACGATGGGCTTGGACCTCACCGACGACAGCCTCCGTGGTACGCCCAAACGGGTCGCCAAGATGTACGTGCAGGAAATTTTCAGCGGACTGAACCCAAACAACAAGCCCAACGTGGCCCTCTTTGAAAACAAATATGGGTACGCCGAAATGTTGGTGGAAAAAGACATCACTTTTTATTCCAATTGCGAGCACCATTTTGTGCCCATTATCGGCAAGGCGCATGTTGCTTATATCTCTAATGGCAGCGTAATCGGACTGTCAAAAATCAACCGTATCGTGCAGTATTTTGCCAAAAGGCCACAAGTGCAGGAGCGCCTCACCATGCAGATAGCCCAAGAACTTTGCGATATTCTTGGAACGGACGATGTTGCAATCGTCATTGATGCGCACCACCTCTGCGTCTCTTCACGGGGCGTTCAGGATGTGAACAGCAGCACGGTCACGGCTTACTACGGCGGCAGTTTTATGAAGGAAGCCAAGAAAAACGAGTTTTTGCAATATCTGAGCCTTTCGTCAAAAACGAACGTGACGGAAGTTTTACAGTCTTAATATTGAAATAATAGCAGTAGCATTGCCTCAAATTTTGGCAACTAAATGACGAGTTCCATAACGACGCTGACCTTTTTTCGATTTCCCAGTTTATCGGACAAAATATGGGCCTTCGGCCAAATGCAGTTCGCCCATTCCCATCTTGTAAAAACACCCGGCTTGATATTTTACAAACTCATGGGCAGTGGAAGGGAGCTTGGCTTCAATCCACTGCCCGACTGGGGTGTGTACGCCATGCTTGGCATCTGGGAAAACGAGCAGGCAGCCGAGCGGTTTTTCAGCAAGTCGGAAATTTACCAGCGTTATCGGGCACATACCAGCGAGCAATGGACGATTTTCATGAAAACCCGCCAATCAAAGGGCCTCTGGTCGGGGGGCAATCCTTTTACACCCGCTACCGATTTAAAGGGTGAAAATCCGCTGGTTGCCGTCATCACCCGTGCCACCATCCGCCCAAGCAAACTGGTGAAGTTCTGGCGCTACGTTCCCACCTCGCAGCGGCCCATCCAAAAAGGCTGCGCAGGGTTGATTTTTACCAAAGGAATCGGGGAAGCGCCCTTGGTGCAGATGGCGACTTTCAGCCTTTGGGAAAACATGGAGGCACTTAAAAACTTCGCCTACAACAGCCCGGAGCACCAGGTAGCCATTCAAAAAACCCGTCAATTGGATTGGTACAAAGAGCAGAGGAAATGGGACTGTCAGTATATACATGTATATGTA
>JALOMF010000463.1 GCA_025455635.1 Saprospiraceae bacterium
GACGCCGGGCCGGGTTTCCCGAAGGGAGAAATCGAACTGGTTTTCGAAAAATTCTACCGCTCCAAAAATGCCCGGACGGGCGGCGTCGGCCTCGGCCTGAGCATCGCCAAAGGCTTCGTGGACGCCCACCACGGCAGCATCCAACTGGAGAACGTGCCGGGCGGTGGGGCGAAGTTTACGATTCGGATTCCAACGGAGAAAATGGAAATTGAGAAATCGGAGATTCACGAAAGTAAATTAGGAAATTGAAGATTCACGATTTGGGAGTTAAGGAAAATTGAAGTGTCAGCATTGAGCACGGACATCCCCCTAACCCCCTTCAAAGGGGGAATAAGCCTCTGCTTAATTGCACTATTTTTGGTGTTTAGCAATCATTAATTCCCCCTTTGAAGGGGGTTAGGGGGATGTCCTCCCGGAAAAGGGCAACTAGAAAACCCCTTTCCACGAAAGTAATTTAGACATGAATCAGCCCACCATTTTGGTCATTGACGACGAAGCGCCCATCCGCAAACTGCTGGAAATCACCCTCGGCGCCAACGACCTCCGCATGACCGAGGCGGCCAACGGTCGGGACGGCCTCATCGCCGCCGCCATGCACCCGCCCGACCTCGTGCTGCTCGACCTCGGCCTGCCCGACGAGGACGGCCAACTCGTGCTGAAAAAACTGCGGGAATGGTACACGGGGGCCGTCATTATCCTTTCCGTGCGCAACTCGGAAGAGGACATCGTGCATGCCCTCGACAACGGTGCCAACGACTACCTGACCAAGCCCTTCCGCACGGGCGAGCTGCTCGCCCGCATCCGCTCGGCGCTGCGCTCCGCCCGCCCTGATGACCACGCCACTTGGAAGGAATACGGCAATTTAACCCTAGATTTTGCGGCCCGCACCGTGAAGAAAAACGGCGAACTGCTCAAGCTGACCGCCACGGAATACACGCTGCTGACGCTGTTCGCCAGAAACGAGGGCAAGGTGTTGACCCATCAATTCATCCTGAAAGTCGTGTGGGGGCCTGGCTTCCAGACGCAGTCGCAGTACTTGCGGGTGTACGTGGGGCAGCTTCGCAAAAAGATAGAGGACGATGCCAACCAGCCGAAGTTCATCGTGACGGAGAGTGGGGTGGGGTATCGGTTTGTGGGGCTAAATAATTTGTAAATCAATTAGTTGTAATCCTTCCACCCTTGAGAAATGGTTGGTATTAGTTGTTGCAACTCGAAGGTTGTTGCGTTTGGCAACTCCTCCAATTAATATGTCTTCAATATCAATTATTTGGCCCTTTTGCTTTAGGTGCAAAAAATCAGCACCAGCGATTTTGCCACTATCTACATCAAAATCAAGAAGGGTCATTTTCGAGAACAACTGCATCCAGAATGCATCTTCATTGGTGTTGTCACCTTTCCAAAGCTCGAAAACTGTGATGGAAGTAACGGCAAGATTGTATTGAAAAGAAAGCTTAAATAGTAGGCTTTGTGACTTATCTTTAGACCTGCGATGGTCAATTAAAATGGTTGTATCGAGGCAAATCAGTTCCATTGGTTAAGGGCTTTTCGTTTATCCATTATCAAATTGAATTCTTCATCTGACATATCAGGTGCTGCAAGCAAAAGTTTTTGTAGGTCGGTTGGCTCATTTCCTTTTCCCTGCTCAATATTCTCAATAGCCCTATCAATCCGCAGCTTCGCCTCTTTTGGCGTTTCCTTTTTATTCACGGATATCGTCACCTCAAAATCATTGCCGTTCCCATTGAACAGGCTTTTGATTTTTTCCAGCAATTCGGCGGTCAATTCCGAGCCTAATATTCTTAAAGTTGCTTGTAGCATGACTGAAATGTTTTTACAAAAATAGCGATTAATGTCAATCGCAGCAGTTAAAGTTTCTGGCCCCTTTACAAAATCTTTATACCCCCCGCCCCACCTTTTATCCCGCCTTTATATCCCTCCCGTCACCTTTGTACCATCGTTTTTAACCAATCCTTCCATTGGTACAAACGCCTGATTTTCAACTAAATACTATCGCAAAATGAGTTCCATCAACTCAAAAAAAGTGACCGCTGCCTCCCTGCTCGTCGCCCTCGGCATCATCTACGGCGACATCGGTACCTCGCCACTTTACGTCCTCAAGGCCATCGTCGGGGAGCGGGAAATCTCCGAGCTGCTCGTCTATGGCGGCGTTTCCTGCGTGTTCTGGACGCTGGTTTTCCAGACCACCTTCAAGTACATCTTCCTCACGCTGCAAGCCGACAACCACGGCGAGGGCGGCGTTTTTTCGCTCTACGCTCTCGTGAAGCGCTACGGGAAATGGCTCGCCATCCCGACCATCCTCGGTGCCACCACGCTGCTGGCGGACGGCATCATCACGCCGCCCATCTCCGTCGCCTCGGCGGTGGAGGGGCTGGAAATGGTGGTGCCGGGCCTCCCCACCGTGCCCATCGTGGTGGTCATCCTGTCGCTGCTGTTTTTCTTCCAACGCTTTGGAACGCAGAAGGTCGGCGCCACTTTCGGGCCGATGATGGTCGTCTGGTTTTCGATGCTGTTTGTGCTGGGCTTCGCCCAAATCCTGCACCATCCAGGCATCCTGCAAGCGCTCTCGCCGCACTACGCCTTTGAGCTGCTGACGCAATACCCACAAGGTTTTTGGCTGCTCGGAGCGGTGTTCCTTGCCACTACTGGTGCGGAGGCGCTCTACTCCGACCTCGGCCACTGCGGCAGGCAGAACATCCGTATTTCTTGGATTTTCGTGAAAACCGGCCTGATGACCAACTACCTTGGCCAAGCCGCTTGGCTCATGCACCAAGGCCAGCCCCTGCTCGACGGTCGCAACCCATTCTACGAAATCATGCCCTCGTGGTGGCTCATCCCCGGCATCGTCATTGCCACGATGGCGGCCATCATTGCTTCGCAAGCCCTGATTAGCGGCTCTTACACGCTCATCAGCGAGGCCATGAGCCTCAACTTCTGGCCACGGGTCGCTGTGCGCCAACCGACGGAAACCAAGGGGCAGATTTACATCCCCAGCGTCAACAACATCCTCTGGGTGGGCTGCGTATTGATGATTTTATACTTCAAAAACTCGGCGCACATGGAGGCGGCCTACGGCTTTTCCATCACCGTTGCCATGATAATGACCACCCTGCTGCTGTCGTATTTCCTGTTTTTCATCAAAAAATGGAAGGCGTGGCAAGTGGGGCTGCTGCTCGTGTTTTTCTTCACCATTGAGTCTGCGTTTTTCATCACCAACGTCGCCAAAATCAAGGAACGGTGGATGTTCCTGTTCTTCGAGCTGTTCATTTTCCTCGTGATGTACGTGTGGTACTATGCCCGCAAAATCAACAACCGCATGGTCAGTTTCGTGGACCTGAAGACCTACCTGCCAAAGCTCCGGGAACTCAGCGAGGACGATGCCATCCCGCAGTTTTCGACGCACCTGATTTACCTCACAAAGGCCGACCACCGGACGCAAATCGAGGAGAAAATCGTCAAGTCCATTTTTGCGAAGAAGCCGAAACGGGCCGATGTCTATTGGTTTTTCCACATCAACCGCACCAACGACCCCTACACCCTCAACTACGAGGTGAACGAACTGCTCGACGACAAGGTCATCCGAATTGACCTCAATATCGGCTTCCGCTTGCAACCCAAAGTGGAACTGTACTTCAAGCGAATCGTGCAGGATTTGGTGAAAAACCGGGAGCTGAACCTCCACCTTCGCCCCGACGGCTCCACCCGCTACCACCCGGAACCGGACTTCAAGTTCGTGGTCATCGAGAAGTTTTTGTCGGTGGAAAACGAGTTTGCGCTGCGGGAGGGCCTGTTGCTGAACAGCTATTTCTTCCTGAAAAAACTGGGGCAGTCCGACCAAGATGCCTTCGGCCTAGACAAGAGCGATGTGGCGGTGGAGCAGGTGCCATTGGTGTACCAGTCGGTGCAGAAGCTGGAGTTGCGGCGGGCGCTTTTCTTCCTATCGTTTTTGGCAAAAACCACCGCCCAAAACGACACCACTGCCTCCCTCACCTTCAGCGGCTACGGCGAACTGTACTACCTGTACGATTTCGCACAGCCGGACGACCACGAGCGACCCGGTTTTCTCTACAACCACAAGCGGCACAACGAAGTGAACCTCAACCTTGCTTTCGCAAAAGCGGCTTTTGCTTCGCAAAAAACGAGAGCGAACTTGGCGCTCATGGTCGGCGGTTACGCCCAGTACAACCTCGCTGCCGAACCCGTTTGGGCGCAGCACGTATTTGAGGCAAATGCTGGCGTAAAGCTCTCCAAAAAGCAAAACCTCTGGCTCGATGCGGGCATCATGCCCTCCCACATCGGCTTCGAGAGTGCCATCGGTGCCGACTGCTGGACGCTCACCCGCAGCCTCGTGGCGGAAAACTCGCCGTACTACGAGACAGGG
>JALOMF010000464.1 GCA_025455635.1 Saprospiraceae bacterium
TGGCATTTACGCTGGTTGCCCTCAACGGTTTTGCTCAACCGTACCCTGTGCCGGGATTTGACTACGGATTCCACAACCACATGTACCATTGGCACTACAGCGCTGCCGATAGGAAAGCCCGCAAAATGTCGAAACTCGTCAAGCAAGAAGCCTTAGACAGCGCACGTGCCAATATCAGGTACCTGAAGGCAAACACGCTGGTCGTGCGGCTTAGGACCGGCTCCAGCAAGATAAAGGCGCTCGAAAAATTGATAGCCAACCCAAACACCGATAGCAAGTACATCCAGCGCTATGAGTCCATGATTGAGAAGGAAAAGACAAGGACACGGGATGAAAACCGCTTCATCATGGAGGCGTTCAAGTCGCAGTACAGCTTTTCGAACGCAGTTTACTTCATGCCAGACACCGCCATTGTTCGGCTGAAATCGGGTACGACGCAAGGCATTTTCTTGAATGAGCAAATGGAAATTGACCCTTCCATCGGGTTGAAAGGCAATTATTTTGTCTGTTATTATGGTGAGAACTCCTCCGACCTCTATACCAATATTGAGGGGATAACGATTGTGGACAAAAATTTGACGCCACTGAAATACCCCTTCCCGAGTTTTGTTGGGGTAACAGGCATTCGCAGGTTTTACAACCAACTTTTCAACAAGGACACCGACAAGGAGTATTTTGAAAAACTGGTGGCCAAGCTCCAAAAAAGAATGGACGTCAACGACAATGACGATTGATTGCCTGATTGCCTATTGGTTCAAGAATGGCTTGACTTTGACCGAGTCCGTCGGTGGTTTGTAGTCTGGGCGGGTAGGCCTGCCGGGTATCAGGGAGTGGATGGAAGTGTCCCGGTTGTATTTTGCCCTGGCAATAACGATGGAGTCGGTAAGCGCAATGGCCTTGTCCGCTACATCCTTGCTGCATTTTTTACGCATGTCGGCCTCCCATTTCCCCAGCCGCTCGGCAAGGCGCTCCTGCATCACCTGCTCTTTGGTTTTGGAAGGTTCGCGCTCGCAACCAATGAGCAGCAGCATAGCTGTCACCAATAAAAACACTGTATCGAGCCTATTTTTCATTGCCATGTCATTGGTGGGTTTCTTGCCGGAGTCGCTCCAACGCTTGCTGGATTTCAGCGGTGCGCACCTTGAGCATCGAGTCGGTTTTGAACTGCACGGCGCTGTCGAAATGGGCCATGCAGAGGCTATCGTACACTGGTTTTAGCTTGTCCACTTTCAGGCGGAACAAGCTGTCCACCACCTCCCGGTCTTTGTAGGCAAGGGTTGGGGGCGGGGCATCGGCACAGGCACAGAACATTGCCAACAGCAAGGCCGACAATCCATAGCTATATGCTTTTTTTCTCATAAAACAGTTGGACAAAAAGGTATAGGCCAAACCTCTCATACCTTGGCTGGAGCAAGGAGTTTTTCCAGTTCAGCTTTAAGGCGGTCGTAAGTACTCTCCCGCACGGGCATCAGTGGCGAACGTACCTCGCCTGAGCAGATGCCCATGATTTTGAGCAGCGCCTTCACCCCAGCAGGATTGCCGTCCACGTAGAGCAGCGGGTGAATGTCGTGCAGGCCGAGGTTGAGGCTACGGGCGGTTTCAAATTCCCCGTTCATAGCTGCCCGAACCATGCTGCTGAACTGCTCCGGCAGTGCGTTCGCAATAACGGAAATAACGCCGTTGCCGCCACAAGCAAGGATGGGGAGCGTGAGCGAATCGTCGCCCGAAAGCACAAGGAAGTCGTCGGGGCGGTGCTTGATGATGGACACGATTTGGTCCATCTGTCCACTAGCCTCCTTTACAGCGATGAATTTTTTGCTGGCCTTCGCAAGGCGCAACGTAGTGTCGGCTGCAATGTTGGAAGCTGTGCGGCCCGGCACGTTGTAAATGATGATGGGCAGCGGCGAGACGGCCTCCAACGCCATATAATGCTGGTAAATGCCTTCCTGCGTGGGCTTCACGTAGCTGGGGCTGCTGGACATGATGGCCGAGAACCCCTCCACGTCGTTGTACACTTTGACCCGCTCCAAGAGGTGCGCCGTGCTGTTTGCCCCGAAAAGGCCAGCCACGACGGGCAGTCGTTCGTTCACTTTTTGGAGGGTAAACTTGAACACCTCCTTGCACTCGGCGGTAGTCAGCATGACCGACTCGCCCGTGGAACCGAGCGACACGATAAAATCTACCCCACCCTTGATGACGTGCTCAATGACCCGCTCCAAGGCATCAAAATCCACTTTTCCCTTCCGGTAAGGCGTGACGAGGGCCACGCCCGTACCACTAAACAGCTGCTGCTTCATGTGTAGGTCTCATCTTTTTTAGGTAAAAAACAACTTGTTGGAGGAATGCCTTGAGGTCGGATTTGCCCGATAGGTCAATCATCAGGTCGTAACAAAATGTCTTTTCGGTGAACGGCCCCACCCTGAACCTCGCTTTTGAGTGCGCCGCAAGGTAGTCGAGTGGAAGCACCGTGTTTTTGGTGATATTGAGCAGGAGGTCAAAAGGTTGCTCAACGAACTCCAGCGCTTCCCGGCTGTTGGGGCGCAGTGCCCAATCGGTTTGCAGGCGGTTGAAGGCTGGGAAGGCAAAGCTCTCGCCTTTGAGCTTGTTGTTGAAAAATGCGAGCAGCTTCACTTTTTTGCCCTGTTTTTTCAATTGCTCGGCATAGTCCAGCACCGTTTCCCGCTCTGCAGGCTCAGTGCCGTCGAAGAGGATGCCGATGGAAGAAGCGTTGTCCAAGTACATGGAGGCTCGCTTGAGCTGGTGCTTGGGCATTTCTTTTTCCAAAAAAGAATGGTGAAAACGGGCACGTATTTGTTCAACTAGCTGCATGGTACTTGCGTTTTTGCTTGGCAATGAAAGGGGGCATACCACTAATGGTCTTCCTCTTCTATCGCTACGTTTTCAGGAATGGTGTCGTAAACGCCCATGGAACTGTATTTATTGATACGGGCCTCCACCAGCTCGTCGGGGGTCAGCTTGCCCAGTTCTGCCAGTGCCCTCTTGATTTCTTGTTTCAGAATGACGGCCATCTGCTCTGGCTGCGAGTGTGCCCCGCCGAGCGGCTCCTTGATGATGCCGTCAATGAGGCCGAACGAAAGCATATCGGCAGCGGTAAGCTTGAGCGCTTCTGCGGCCTGCTCCTTGAAGTCCCAGCTCCGCCAAAGGATAGACGAGCAGGACTCCGGCGAAATGACCGAGTACCAAGTGTTTTCAAGCATGAAGACCCGGTCGCCGAGGCCGATGCCGATGGCCCCGCCCGATGCGCCCTCGCCGATGATGACGCAAACGATGGGCACTTCCAGCTTTGCCATTTCAAAAAGGTTGCGAGCGATGGCCTCTGCCTGCCCCCGCTCCTCGGCCTCGATGCCAGGGAATGCGCCCGGCGTGTCAATCAATGTGACCACTGGAAAGCCGAACCTTTCGGCCATTTTCATGAGGCGCAGGGCCTTACGGTAGCCTTCGGGATTGGCCATGCCAAAGTTGCGGTATTGGCGCATCTTGGTATTGGTTCCCTTTTGCTGGCCCATAATCATCACGGTTTGGCCATCAATTTCGGCCATGCCGCCCACAATAGCCTTATCGTCGCCGAAGTGGCGGTCGCCATGCAGCTCGACGAAGTTCTTGCAAATCTGTTCTATGTAAAAGAGGGTATAAGGGCGCTCAGGGTGCCTGGATAGCTGCACCCGTTGCCAAGCAGTGAGGTTGTCGTAGATTTCTTTTCGCTTGGCGTTAATCTTGGCTTCCAACTCCTCGACCATGGTCGTCACGTCGAGGTCGCCTTCTTCGCCGACTTGCCTGATTTTGTGCAATTGCTCGAAGAGGCTTTCCAGCGGTTTTTCAAAATCCAAAAAAACCATAAACCAAGTGTGTTGTGTTTGCCTGTCGTTTCACGGCGGAGAGGCCGAAAAAAACAGCATCCTGTGTTTGTCAAATTTGAAAATT
>JALOMF010000031.1 GCA_025455635.1 Saprospiraceae bacterium
CCCTCCACGAAGCCGTAGTTCCCGTTTTCGGCTACTATCGGTGCAGTGGACCCCATGCGATAAGCATCGGTGAACGCACCGTTTGGCATGTTGGTGCTCCTGTTGAGGTTGGTGTTGATTACATTGCCCAAGCGGAGGAACTTGAACGGACGGTACTCGGTATTGGAGCGCAAGGTAACCCGCTCGAACTCTGCACCACGCAGTACGCCTTGGTCGCTGAAATAGCTGCCGCTGAACAAGTAGGTCAGGTTAGGCGTGCCACCGCTGATATTCAAGGAATAGTTTTCAACGATACCCCTCCTGCTAATGACGTCGTACCAGTCGGTATTGTTCTGGATATCATTTGGCCCGAAAAGTGGCCCAACGCCTTCGTAAGCCCTTGCCTCGTTGGTGTATTCGGCGTAAAAATCGGCGTCTGCCATGTCCACCACATTGATGAGCTGGCGGAAGCCCCGGTAGCTGTCAAGGCTCACGGACATTTTACCCTGACGGCCTTTTTTAGTGGTAATGAGGATGACGCCGTTGGCGGCACGTGTACCATAAATGGCCGCTGCGCCGTCCTTGAGCACGTCCAGCGAGAATACGTCATTGGGGTTGATGTTGGTGATATTGTCGGTGATGACCCCATCCACCACATAAAGCGGGTTCTCGTTGGTCAGCACCGTGTTGATGCCCCGAATCTGTACCCTGGGCTGTGAACCGGGCTGGCCTGAGCCAATGACCTGGATACCCGCAGCAAGGCCTTGAACACCCTGCACGGCTGTGAGCAATGGCTGCTTGTTCAAGTCATCGCCCTTCACTTGCGAGATGGCGCCTGTGACCTGCTTTTTGGTCAAAGTGCCATAACCCACAACGACGACCTGCTCCAGTGTTTCAGCTGCCTCCTGCAGCACAATGTCAATGACCTTGCGGCCACCCACTGGTACTTCCTGCGTGGCAAAGCCAGTGTAACTGATTACCAATACGTCATTTTCGTCAACTTGAAGCGAGTAGCTACCGTCAACGTCTGTAATTGTGCCTTGTGATTCTTTGCCTTTCACGTAAACACTGGCTCCGATAAGTGTCTCTCCTTTGGAGTCTGTCACTGTTCCTGTGACAGTTATGGGTGCAAGTGCTTCAAGGTAATTTTCTGCCGGGCCTGCAAATGTGGCAGTGGCAGTGGCGCAAGTCAGGGCTGCTATGAATTGAACCATCACAATCAATTTCACGAAAGCCGCTTTTGGCCTAAGTCGGTAAAAACCATTTAATTTTTGCATAGTCAAAATTGCTTTTGTTTCAAAATGTAGAAATGAAATTTATAAATGATCACGCGCAGTGATCATGGCTAAAGAATAGGCAGGAACTTCGTCAGGATGTATTGTCAAATAGGCATATCGGCAATCAACATGCAAAACAAGCTATTTTGAGCGGATTTTGTTAATTTTTGTAGAAGAAATAATTGAAGATGTGGCCTACTTGCGCCTTTCCAAGCGGAGACAAATGATTGTTACCAACACAAAATTTGATTTGGAATACCTAAGAAACAAGTAACTGCTGCCAAAAAAACCTCAAATCATTTTATCAAAACTTGAGTTAAGTAGCTACATTTGCAAGTGTTCGGCAATTCAACACCCCAAGAAAACAAGCGTGATTCCCGCTGCTGCTTTCATTTAGACAATGGTTGCGGTAGCTTTTTATTGTATTTCATTTTTTCACGATTATAAACTTGATTTTATGAAAAATCTGATAAAATCCTCATTGATGCTGCTACTTGCAGCAAACGTGTTCCTCCTCACAGCCTGTGTGGAGGAAGATGACAACCCAACGGTAACTGTCATTTCCGATTTTACCTACGAGCTTGACGAAAACGACAAGCTCACGGTTTATTTCACCAACAAGTCGGTAGATTACCAGACCATTTCTTGGGACTTTGGCGACGGTTCCCCGAAGTCTAGCGAAAAGAACCCGACTCACTTGTACGCCCGTGGTGATTACGAGGTCGTGCTTACAGCTGTGGGAGCAGATGGCAAAACCGTAGTGCAGCGGGAAATTGTGTCAGCGGTAGGGCCATTCGGTGAAGACAAAATCGTGGGTGCCAAGCCTTGGAAAGTCAGAGGGACTCCCAATTCTGTGTTTGTAGGCCCTGGCTTGGGCAGCGCCGATTGGTGGTCTGTGCCAGCAGAGGGCCTTAGCGGTGCTTGGGCCGGTACGCCAGATGATTGGTCTTGCATGACCAAAAACGAGTTCTACTTCACGGCCAGCAGCACACCGAATAAAGGCACAATGGAGTATAAATCAAACGGGTTTACAAGAAACGACGGTTATTTCGGAGGCACAAATGGCTGTATCTCCGATGCCGACGTGGCTGCTAGCGGCAATGGTGCAGCATTTGGCCCAGGTACGCACTCCTACGAGTTGATACCCAACACAGTGTCGCCTTCTGGCCGCTGGGTCATCAAGCTCACCAATGGTAGTCCCGATAGGGCTGCTTTCTTGGGCTTCTACAAAGGGTACCACGGCGGTGAGAACGGCAACAGCGGCAACCCTGCCAACGGCGGCAAAGAGACCAACCAATATGAGGTAATGAGCTACGAAAAAGTCAACGGCGTGGAAACTATGGTAGTGTCTGTTGACATTACTAGCGACCTCTCAGGTGGTGCGGCTTGGACGACCGTTTTGGTCCGTGAGTAAAATTCAAATTGGGACAAACCCAATTGTCCTTCAATACAAAAGCCCTGACCGTATCGCTACGGCCAGGGCTTTCTGTTTGTTTTTTGTTGAAAAAGCCTACCCCGACTCCCTTGGGGGGAATAAGTGTATCGGGGTGGCATGCAAAACTAAGAGCAATCTTTAGTATCTTAAAAGGTGTCGTGTCTAAAGAAAACTACCCCTACCGCCCGCAGGTTTCGGGGTAGTCCCACACACTATTAGAACACCCACTATTTAGACGTTTTGATGAGATTATTGAATTGCTGTATTGTTGAACGAGTGCGAACGACAATTCAACAACACGGCAATTCAACAATCAAAAAACCAGCCCTGCACCCAAGGGGATTCGGGCTGGCCCACACACTATGAGAACACCCAATAAATCTTGTCGTGGGTTTTGACAGGGCCATGCAAGCACGGCTGTTGAGTTGGGAGGCTCTTTTTGTCAAAACCCAGCCTATTATATTTCAATCAAGCGTTGCGCTACCTGCCTGCTACTTTTAGCTGCAAGCAATGGGTGAAAAAACTGCCCCTACCGCACGAGTCGGCGGGGCAGCCCACACACTATGAGAACACCCAATTATATCTTTTGGAAAAATGATGTCGTGTAGAAAAGGTACTTACCCTGTTGGTGGTAGGTGAAAATTTGTTTTTAAGCCTTCTCATCAGTTTTTGTTTTTCGCTTTCTAGCGTTTGATGCTTGAATGTTTGTTCATCATTAATTACAACACTAAGACGCACCAACTTTCAAAACTTCACACGCCAGGAGCACAAGTTTCTTAAAAAAAAATCCATGCAGTTTGTAAATGCTTGATTGTCAGTTGGTAAGATTCCGTTTTGGCGTGGCCCGTTTTACGCCTGATTTTCAGGTTCATGCTGCCAATGATGGCATTTTGGCTCGTTTTCAAAAAAAAGCTACTTTTGTTGAAGCCAGGCCTAGGCGCTATTTTTTCTGTCCCAAGATAACGTTCGGCTTGGTCACGAAGTTGTCTTGGCCCATTTTTGCAGGCTAAAATTTAATCAACCAACGCTACCAGCTTGATTCCACAAAAAACAGTGCAAGAAATCCTCGAAACCGCTAAAATCGAGGACGTCGTTCAAGAATTTGTCAACCTGCGCCGTCGGGGGGTGAACATGATAGGCGTTTGCCCATTTCACAACGAGAAAACCCCCTCCTTCACGGTTTCCCCCGCCAAGAACATCTTCAAGTGCTTCGGCTGCGGCAAGGCGGGCGACTCCGCCAAGTTCATCATGGAGCACGAGCACCTCTCGTACCCCGATGCACTGCGCTACCTCGCCCGTAAGTACCGCATCGAAATCGAGGAAGTGAAGCTCACCCCGGAAGCTGTGGCACAGCAGCAGGCCGAGGAAAGCCTTTACATCATCAACGACTACGCCCGCCAGTTTTACCAAGACCAGCTTTTTGATACCGACATGGGCAAGAGCGTGGGCCTGAGCTACTTCAAGGGGCGGGGCTTCCGGGAAGAGACCATCCGCAAGTTTGGCCTCGGCTATGCGCCCAACGAGTACGAGGCTTTTGTGAAAAAAGCCACGCAGGCGGGCTACAAGCTCGATTTTTTGAAAAAACTCGGCCTCGCCTCGCAATACGACAAGGACTTCTTCCGCAACCGGGTGATGTTCACCATCCACAACCTGAGCGGCAAGCCCATCGCCTTTGCAGGGCGCATCATGGAAAAGGATGCCAAGGCGCCCAAGTACATCAACTCGCCAGAGACCGAGATTTACGTCAAGAACAAGAACCTCTACGGTATTTTCCATGCAAAAACCGCCATCCGAAAGGTTGACGAGTGCATCCTCGTGGAAGGCTACACCGACGTGATTTCGCTGCACCAAGCCGGCATCGAGAATGTGGTGGCCAGCTCCGGCACCTCGCTCACCGAAGGCCAGATTGCGCTCATCAAGCGTTTTACCCCAAACATAAAAATACTCTACGACGGCGACGCCGCAGGCGTGAAGGCCGCCCTGCGTGGCCTCGACATGGTGCTGGAACAGGACATGAACGTGCGGGTGGTACTGCTCCCCGACGGCGATGACCCCGACAGCTATTTGCAAAAAGTAGGTGCCACGGCGTTTCAGGAGTTCATCGAGCAGCAGGCGAAGGACTTCATCCTCTTCAAGACCAACCTGCTGCTGGCCGAGACCAAGGGCGACCCCGTGAAAAAAGCGGGCCTCGTGCGTGACATCGTGGAGAGCGTGGCCAAAGTGCCCGACCCGTTCAAGCGCTCGTTCTACGTGAAGGAATGCGCCCGTGTGATGGAGCTGGAAGAGCAAGTGCTGGTCACCGAAACGAACAAGGCCGTGCAGCAAATCCTCGTAAAAAGGGATGCCGACCGCCGCAAGAAGCCAGAAGTGAAGGTCAATATCGTGCCGGAAGACGATGGCGGTTTTCCTTCGGAAGCACCTCCCGAAACCGATTACGTGCCGGTAGCGCCAGCGCCGCAACGTCGGGCAACCGGCCACGAATTTCAAGAGCGGGACATCGTGCGCATCTTGGTGGAGGCTGGGGGCAAGGTTTACGACGAAAAAGAAAACATGACCGTGGCCGAGTTTGTGTTGGGCAATATCGAAGACGTGCTCGACGACTTCGACAACCCGGCTTACCTACGCATTGCCAAGGAGGCCCTACAATTGGTGCTGGACAAGCAGCCCATCACCACGCAGTACTTCATCGGGCACAACGACCAGGCTATCAGCGAGTTGGCGGTTGACCTGCTGCATTCGCCTTGGGAGTACAGCCCCGGCTGGGCAGAGCGGGAGTTGTATTTGTCTTCGCAAAAAATGCCAGAAGAGAATTTTAACAAGGACAGCCTAAGCGCCCTGCTCCAGTTCAAGCTTCGCAAGGTCATTCGCCTCGGCGAAAAAAACCAGCTTCAGATGAAGCAAGTGCCACCCGATGACGCTGCGCAACTCATGCGTTTGATGAAGGTGCAGATGAAGCTCATGGAAATGCGCAACGAACTGATGAAACAGGTGGGTATGGTAGTCCTGAAATAAGCACGATGAAGGCCGGGACTGGCTACTGGTTTTTTATGGACTTGGTGCTGCCTACTTCCGTGGCGGGCACGGGCGGTGAATCAATCAATTCAAACAATTCCTTTGTCGGTACGGGCTTTTCGGAACGGAACTGTTCGGTGCCGTCCTTGCGCATCAGCACCAGCGTGAACTCCTCCCGGTCGGCGCCGTGGTGCTCGTACATGCGCCGAAAAGTGCGGGGGTCGGCAAAAACGGCTATCCAAATATCCCGCTGCACGATGCCTATCGAATCGGACTGCAGGTATTGGCGTTGGAGTTTGAGGTCGGCATTGGTAGAGTCGCCAGCGAAAAGCATCAGTCGCCGCACGCCTTGGGCTTGGGCTTGGGTAGCTGCTAGGACAGCCGCAAATGCTATGACTGAGTACAATTTTTTCATTGCTGCGCAAATATCGGACATAACGCCAATGACCGGGCTGTATTTTTTGAAATGACGTAAAATGGCATTGCTGCACAAATACTACCGTCGGAATACAATATTGTCAGAATCCAAGCCAATTTCCTTCATGGCCATTTCAATATCGGGACATGCACCCAGCGAGCCATCGTTTTTGATGGTAAATGATTGATAACCAGCTTTTTGTAAAAAACCTGCCGCCACTCGGTGTGCCTCGCTTTGCCCCGACGAAATCAGGTATTCCATGATGATGACGGGGGAATCTACTTCTAAATGGCCCCGCAAACCCGCCAGCACTTGTGGCTCGGCACCTTCCACGTCAATTTTGATGTGGCCCGGCTTTAGCTTGTTTGTTTCAAAAAAATCGGACAAACGCACTCCCTGCACTTCGATGGGCCGGGCGGGGTTGCCCTTCATCCAAGCTGCATCCGCTTCGGGCACGAGGGAGTTGTACTCGGAATAAAGCGGCGGGAACTCGTTGAAAACCAGCGTTTTGTCCTCGTCGGAGGCGGCACGGTGGACGGGGGTCACGTTGGGGTGGGCATGGGTGTTTTTTTGCAGAATGCCAAATGTGCTTTTTGACGCCTCGAACGAAATCACCCGACCGCCAGTCCCCACTATTTGCGAAGCAAGCAAACTGAAATAGCCGAAATGCGCCCCCACATCGCAAAATGTGTCCCCCGATTTCAGGTTTTTCATCAAAAAACGGGCAAGCCGAATCTCGCTGTCATGCGTTTTTGCCCCGAACAGGTAAATCTCTGTTGCCGAAGGCAAAATGACCTCCATGTCAGCCCCAAAAAAAGTGCGGGCCTGCGCAAATTTCCCCTTTTTGGTCATTGGGTAAATGAACCGCCAAAAACCGATGGCCGCCACATAGCGCAACGGGTCGGACAGCAGGCGGTCAAAGATGCTGCCCCGTGCAAGCCGTTCGATTTTTGCAAGCCTTTCCACTAGTAATTGCATGGAATTTTAGGATTTGCCCTTCATTTTTCGCATTCTGCGTGGGTTGAGCCACATCCAGAAGCCCGTGAAGGAGAGGCTAATCAAGGCAAGTGAGGTGATGGTGGTATAGGTGGTTTTCACAGGGTCATTTTTGTTGCCAAACAAGCGGTCAAGGATGGTCCCATCGTGCAGGTGCTCCACAAAATCGTGCAAACGTGTTTCCTGCGAAAGCAGTTTGCCAGTGGAGCAATCAATTTGCAGCTCAGTGTAGTGGTGGGCGAAGATGACCTTGGCGATGCCTTTGTCGGGCCGGATGTCAATGCGGTCAATCTGTGGGTCGAGCTGGAGGCTGGCCACTTGTGCCAATGCGATTTGCTGTATGCTGTCAATTGAAATCCATGCGGTGGGGGAGGGGTTCGAGCCGTTCATGGTGGGTGGGGCGATGCCCGTTTGGCGCTTCCAGCCCAAGAGCACGCCTGTCAGGCCAATCAAGAGCATGAAGCCGAACATCGGAACCGCTACCAGTCGGTGCAAGCGACGATAGGTTCTGGTTCTACTGGCTAGATGTTCCGTTTGTTGATGCATGGAGGTACCACAATGAAATCGTGGTACAAAGGTAAAAAAAGTAGGGAGGTATGGAGGCTTGGAGGTATGTTCTTCCCAAACCTCCATACCGCTACCTCCTTACTTCTTCCCGGTCAACCCCTGGAAGCCCCGCATAATGCCACGGTCGGCTTTGCGAAGGAACTCCAAAATATAGTCACGTTCTACCGTGGCTTCGATTTCGGTTTCGATAAGTTCCACGGCTTGGGTCGTGTTGTAGCCTTTCACGAAGAGGATTCGGTAAAGGTCTTGGATAACGTGGATTTGCTCGGCGGTGAAGCCCCTGCGGCGCAGCCCAACCGAGTTGATGCCGGCATAAGAAAGTGGCTCCCGTGCTGCCTTGACGTAGGGCGGCACCGATTTGCGGACGAGCGAGCCGCCCCCCACGAAAGCATGTGCGCCTATTTTGACGAACTGTTGGACGGCAGTCAAGCCGCCCACGTTCACGAAGTCTTCGATTTCAATATGCCCGGCCAGCGTGACGCCGTTGGCGATGACGCAGTTCTTGCCAACGTGGCAGTCGTGCGCTACGTGGACATAGGCCATCAGCAGCGAGCCATTGTCAATAGTGGTCTTGTGGCTGGCCTTGGTGCCCCGGTTGAGGGTCACGTATTCCCGCACGATGACGTTGTCGCCCAGCTCTACCAAGCTGTATTCGCCCTTGAACTTGAGGTCTTGTGGCACGGCGCCCACCACGGCGCCTGGGAAAATCTTGCAGCCGTTCCCGATTCTGGATCCGTCCATGATGGTCACGTTGGGGCCTATCCAAGTATCATCGCCGATGACGACGTCCCTACCGATGGTGGTGAACGGCTCGACGGTGACGTTTTTGCCGATTTGGGCTTCTGGGTGGATGTACCGCATGATGTGACTACTGCCGTTGAGGTGTGGTAAAACAGCGGGCTGCTCGGTAGTTATTTTCATCAGAAAAATTGAAAAGTTTTAAGTTGGTGTTCTGTAACTGATGCTGGCTGCAATGTTGAAATCGGGCGGAACTTCCAGAAATCACGCTAACATGAACAGGCTCCAGTTTGTTCAGTGGAGCTGCTCCATTGCGGAGCGGAAAGGTGTATTGAGAATGAAGGATGTAAAAAAATCGTCGGCTATCGGCGAATATTTTGTGAAAAGCAAGCTGATTTCCTGCAAAAAACAGGGCTTCCTGTGCTTTTAGGTTAGTCCTTACAATTTGGTCAATTACTCTCCGGTAAAATCCAGTGTGTCCGTTCTTAACGTCTTTTTAACTAAATACGCTTCCTTTTATTGTTGGTTAAAACTACGATTTTGAAAAAAAACTAGGGCAAGGGTCGGTTAGCCAACGTTTTCGGCCACTTCTTCCTGCTTTTCGGTGCGCCGCACGATTTGGGCCGTCAGTTCCCCTTCCGACACCAGTTTGTTGCCGACGTAGGCCGTGCCGTGCATCTGCACCAGTCCCCGCCGGATGGGCGCTGTCAGTTCCATTTTCAAAATCAACGTATCGCCCGGCGATACCTTGTGCTTGAACTTCACGCCGTCTATCTTCACAAAATAGGTGTCCCAATTGCCGGGGTCGCCCACTTTCGACAGCGCCAAGATGCCGCCAGCCTGTGCCAATGCCTCGATTTGCAGCACTCCAGGGAAAACGGGGTTGCCGGGGAAGTGCCCTTGGAAAAACGCCTCGTTGAAGGTTACGTTCTTCACGCCAACAACATGGTTTTCTGATATTTCGATGATTTTGTCCACCAACAGGAAGGGGTAGCGGTGTGGCAGGTACTTGGCCACTTCCATTGTGTTGTAAACGGGTTCGGCATTGGGGTCGTACTTGGGCACGCCCTTCAGGCGGCGCTGCTCCATCCATGCTTTTTTCAGCAGCTTCGCAAACTCCACGTTGGCCGTGTGACCGGGCTTCGTGGCCACGATTTTGCCCTTGATGGGCTTGCCCACCAGCGCCAAGTCGCCCAGCACGTCCAGCAGTTTGTGGCGGGCAGGCTCGTTGTTGAAAAACAGCTCAATGGTGTTCAGGATGCCCTCTTTGTCAATCTTCACGCTGGGCTTGTTCAGCTTTTTCGCCAGCGCATCCAGCTCCGGCTGCGTCATCAGGCGGTCCACGATGACGATGGCGTTGCTCAGGTCGCCGCCTTTAATGAGGTTGTTGTCAACGAGGTACTCCAACTCATGCAGGAAAACGAAAGTGCGGCAGGGCGCTATTTCCGCTACAAAATCCTCTACCCGTGCCAACGAGGCGTACTGCTGGCCCAGAATCCGGGAGTTGAAGTCAATCATGGTCGTGACCTGGAAATGCTCGGCGGGCACAGCTACCAGTTCGGTGCCAGTGGCCTCGTCGAAGTACCGGATAGGCTCCGTGATTTCGAGGTATTCCCGCTCCTCGGCCTGCTCGGCGAGGCCAGCTTCCTCCAGTACCTTGATGAATGGGGCAGCGCTGCCATCGAGGATGGGCACTTCCGGGCCGTCAATTTCAATCAGCACATTGTCAATGCCCATGCCGAACAGCGCCGCCAGGGCATGTTCCACCGTGCTGACATGCGCCTGCCCCTGCTGGATGGTAGTTCCCCTGAGCGTCGAGACCACTTGGGCCACATCCGCCTTGATAAACGGCTTCTCGGTGAGGTCGGTGCGGCGGAACTTGACGCCATGACCAGCCTCTGCCGGGTGAAAGGTCATGGTCACTTCTTGCCCGGTGTGCAGGCCGATGCCTTTGATAGCCACAGGCTGTTGGATGGTGTGCTGATTCATATTTTCTCGGTGGACGGCACAGAGGACGGCTTACGGTGGGCCGCCCACCGTAAGCCGTCCTCCGTTTACCGTTTTTTCATCAGTTCGTTTATTTTTCGATACAATTCTGGCAATTTCTTGAACACGGCGTAAGACCGCAAATAGTCGCTGTAGGGCAGGGCAGGGGAGCCGTAAAGTGCCGTGCCCGGTTGTTTCACCGAAGCAGCTACGCCGCTCTGCGCCTGCACTTGGGTGCCGTCGGCCACCTCGATATGGCCCACGAAGCCAGCTTGGCCGCCGATTCGGCAATGCTTGCCAATCTTGGTGCTGCCCGCAAAGCCCGCCTGTGCCGCCACCACGGTATGCTCGCCGAGGTCAACATTGTGCGCCACCATCACGAGGTTGTCGAGCTTGGCGCCCTGCCGGATGTAGGTGCTGCCCATCGTGGCCCGGTCAATGGTGGTGTTCGCCCCGATTTCCACGTCCGGTTCCAATACCACGTTGCCGAGTTGCGGGAGCTTCAGGAAGCTGCCATCGGGCTGCGGCACGAAGCCGAAGCCGTCGCTGCCGATGACCACGTTCGAGTGCAGGATGCAGTTGTCGCCAATGACGCAGTCGTGGTAAATCTTGACGCCGGGGTAGAGGGTGCAGCCAATGCCGACGCTCACGTTTTTGCCCAAAAAAACCTGCGGGTAAATCGTCGTGCCATCGCCGATTTTCACGCCTTCTTCCACGACGCTGAATGAGCCGATGGTCACGTTTTCGCCCAAATCGGCGGAACCGTGCACGAACGACTGCGCCGAAACGCCCGCCGCCGCCTGTGCGCTCTCCCCAAATTTCTCCATGAGAATGCGCAGGCTGTTGTACACATCGTCCACCCGGATGATGGCCGAGGCAGCCACTGGCTGTGTGGGCTTGAAGTCCCTGGGCACAAGCACGGCAGCCGCCTTCGTGGTGTAGGCGTAGTGTTCGTAGCGAAGGTTCGCAAGAAAGGTTAGGGTGCCGGTGCCTCCTTGCTCGATTTTGGCTGGCCTGTTGACCAATACATCGCCGTCTCCCTCCAGTGTGCCACCGAGCAATTGGGCTATTTCTTTGGCTGCGATTTGCATGGCGCAAAGATAGTGGCCGCAAGCAGAAAGCCCCCAAAAAATAGGTCATCCGTGTAGCCAATTTTTGTTTTTTTGAAAAAACAGGTGCCTACTCCCCGCACTTGGCTGCTAACTTTGCCCACTAAATTCAATTGTTTTGAAAAAAATAAGGATTGGTACCCGTGGCAGCAAGCTAGCAATTTGGCAAGCTGAGTTCGCAAAATCGGCCCTGGAAGCCGCTGGATTCGAGACCGAGCTGGTCGTCATCAAGACCACCGGCGACCTTGTGCAGCACCTCAGTTTCGACAAAATGGAGGGCAAGGGCTTTTTTACCACCGAAATAGAAGCGGCGCTGCTCCGTGGCGACGTGGACATGGCCGTGCATTCCATGAAAGACCTGCCCACAACCCAGCCCGACGGCCTCGTGGTGGCAGGCACCAGCTACCGGGAAGACCCCTCCGACTGCCTGCTCATCCGACAATCGGAAGTGGCTGATGGTCAATTGTTTAAACTGAAAACGGGCGCTGTGGTCGGCACCTCCTCTTCCCGCCGGAAGGCCCAGTTGCTGGACTACCGGCCCGACCTCCAGCTCGCCGACCTCCGGGGCAACGTGCCCACCCGCATCGAAAAGCTCTGCAACGGCGACTTCGACGCCATTGTGATTGCCAGTGCTGGCCTCGCCCGCTTGCAGCCCGATTTGGACGGCCTTTTCCGGCTCAATTTCAATGTGCGGGAATTCGTGCCAGCCCCAGCCCAAGGCGTGCTGGCCTACCAGTGCTGCTCCGACGACCTCGAAACCCGCCGAATCATACAACAGTACCTGCACCAGCCCAATATTTCGGCAGTGACCAACGTGGAGCGCAAAGTGCTGAAGCTCATTGACGGCGGCTGCCACATGCCACTCGGTGCCTACTGCGAGCGTGACGCCAGCGGCAACTACCACGTGTGGGCCGCCATGACCGATGCAGTGGGCCAGCCCGTGCGCCGGGTGCGGCTCTCGCAAAGCACGAACCTGGGCTTGGCAGAAAACGTGGTGGCAGCGTTGCAGCAAGGCTAGTTTTAGAACAACGACATCTGCTGCGGCTGCTCTTCCCCGCCCAGCTTCGGGCCTCTCGTCGTCATGCCCGCTATCCCTTTTGTTTTTTCATAAAACGCCGCTGCAAGGTCGGGCGCCAGCAGGTTGTCTGGCTCGTGGGTGAAGAAATAGCACTCCCTCAAACCCTTTGAAAACCAATCAGTTAGACGCTGCGCCCAATCATCGAGGCGGCTAAAGTCGGTGGGGTGGAGGTCGTTGCCGACGAAGCGCACGAGCACGGTGTCGGAAGTGAGGGCCATGTGCGCCACGTCACGGCGGCCCGCCACATCGGTGATGACGGTGCTTGCCCCGTATTTTTCCAATAAATCGGTCAGGCGCTTGAAATTGGCAGGGGTGGCAAACCAGGATTCGTGCCGAACCTCCACCGCCAGCGGCAGGCTGAACTGTTGCAGGAACGCTTCCAGCACGGCGATTTTTTCCACGCTGAAATACGGCGGCAACTGGATGAAACAGGGGCCGAGCTTGCTCCCCAGCCCGCTCATGGCCTCGCAAAACCGCTGAATCAGCTCGCCGCCCGTGCCGAGGTCGCCCGCATGGCTGATGGTCTGGAGCAGCTTTGGGCAAAACCGGAAGTCGCTCGCTGCCTCATCGTGCCAGTGCTGCACCGTGAACAGGTCGGGGATGCGGTAGTGCGTCGTGTTCAGCTCGATGGTATTGAACTGGCGGGCGTAGTGCCGCAGGTAGTCCGGCGTTTTGGTACCCTTCGGGTAAATTTTGCCGACCCATTCTTTTACGCTCCAGCCAGTGGCTCCGATGAACAACGATTGCGGATTGCGGATTACGGATTGTGGATTGGGGGCGGCGTAGTTGGTCAGAATAATGGCATTTCCCGGTGGGTCGGGAGGGAGGCGGAAGTCAACTTGGGAGATGTCGGGGAGTTTGCCGAATTCCATTGGGCGGTAGTTTTGGCTGCAAATAAATCCAAAACCAGGCGGATTCGGCACGAAAAATCAAATAGGTGTTATATTTGGCTTGCGCAATGCAGCACTTGCTTGCGTTTTTTCAAAAACTGTGAACATGAAAGCATTATTTACCATCGCCTTCCTGTTGGCCGTCTCCACCTCCATTTTTGCGCAGCAAAACAAATGGATGAAGGACGAGAAAAACATCCTCACCGTCACCATCACCAAGGACGCCACCAAGGCCGAGCTGCTCGACCTCAAGGACAAGCTCTGGGAGGGCTACCAAATCAAGTTCGAGTGCCCAAGGATGGAATTTAAAAAGAATGAAAATGCCCTGAAATACCTCAGCCTGCGGGTCGAGATGCCGACCGGGGAGGTGGGCACCGTGGGCACTTCGTTCGTGGCGCCGGGCCAGGTCATCGGCTTCCACTTCGACCGCAACGACGATGCCTACGATATTTTTGGGGTGTGGGCGAAGTAAGGGATGAGGGATGGCCAGTAGCTCGTCCTACCTTACTCCACCCTTACCAGCTTCCCGCTACCCAGCAGCCTTCCACTGTCCTTCACTTCGTAAAAATAAAGGCCGGGCGCTATGCCCTCCAGCCCGACCATGCTCCAGCCGAAGCCGATGCGCTGGGTAAGCGCCAACTGCCCCGTGGCCGTGAACAGCCGTAGCTCGGATGACCAAGGTCCTGCAAAATGTATTGCTGCTGTACTGGTTGGAGACGGTGAGGCAGACCTCGTAGGTGCCGTCGCCGGGGAAGGTGTGCACCGGGCTGGTGTCCTGGCTGACCGTACCATCCCCGAATGACCAGGCCCA
>JALOMF010000032.1 GCA_025455635.1 Saprospiraceae bacterium
CAAACCTTTTTTTGATTTGGTGTTTAGTCACATCAATATCCAAATTCTCTCTTTCTGAAACTGGTGCCTCAGCGAATTCAAGTTTTTTTCCATCTTGTTCCAGCGAATGTATTACTGCTCCACCTCTTCTGCCCACGCCCACAAAAATCACAATCTCCCCAGTAGAAGCAGCCTCTGCCTCACCCATCAATATTTCCGTATTGCCTCTCCAGCCCGCCACATCGTCACAATCATTGACATCGGTACCGATTACGACTACCCAAGGTTTTGACAAGTCACATGGCTTGGCCCCGCCTACGAAATGCACGACAGGTTCGTATTTCACTGATTCGTACTCGAATTTATCACGCAGGTAGGCATTTGCATCCCAATTGGCGTCCAGCACCAAAGCATCAATGCCCGTTTCAACGCTTCTTGGATAAACGTTATTCTCACCAATAGACTCTTTTATGTCTTCATTCAGGGCAGTTGCGAAACTGGTATTGGTAGTGGCATATTCCTTCAATGAAAGCACACCTTCCTCCCCAGCTGCTAGCATTGCGTTCACCAGTTCACAGCGTTTGGTAGGATTTTCCATCGCCTGCCTCACAGCTTGGGCATAGTGATAAAGGATATGGTTAATCCTTGTGTCCGCTCCATCGTCAGGGTTCTCCATCAATTCTAATACCGTGGCTGAGGTAGGTTGGTCTTCGGCACAGCTTGGGTTTTTGAGTGTTCCACCCTTTTCAAAGCCGTTTGCTGCCGCTTCTTCTTTTTGGCAGCTCCATACAAATAGTGCAAGTGCCATGAAGGTTAAGGCAATCATACCTTTAAAAAAAGGGTTTTCGGAGCGCTGTTGAGCGCTGTTGAGCGCGCAAAACTAGAGTTTTTCATCTTCTTAAAAATTTTAAAATTAGAAAAAATGGTTAAAGCGCACAGAGTGCACAAGACAAAAGAATAAACAAAACATTGTAAAAGAGCAAAGTAATTTCTGTTGGGTTAATTCTGTTTGAAATTGTGTTACTCCGTAAGGCAGTGCAATGTTACAAAGCCCTAGTCATATTGTCAAATATTTTAAACTATAATTTAAAAAAAATCGGAGCGTATGTCTGAGAAAGGGGATAGTTAGACATTTTGTCACCCAAGTGAGGAATTTTTTTTCATTAATCACTCCCTACCTCACCACCAACTTCAGCGCAGCGCTTTCCCCTTTTTCACCCACAATCCTAAGCAGGTAAAAACCGCTCGCCAAGCTTGGCTCCAGTTCAAAGCTTGAGATGCCGGCTGGCACATCCCCTTTCCAAGTCAGCTTTAGCTTGCCACTGGTGTCAAAGATTTGCAGCTTGATGGATTGCGCCAACTCCGACTTGGTGGTTATCAGGATAGGCTGGCCCACCGTTGCAGGATTGGGCATCACATTGACTTGAAAGCCCGACCGCTCAGGCTCAAAGGCTTGCGAGACAAAGTTCACGCCACCCATGGTAGCACCTGCCAGTTTGCAGTCTTCTACGACTATTTGGAAGGGCAGCAGCGACTGGTCGAGCGTGAACGGAGACGTGCCGCCGATACTACCATTTACATCAAATAGCATTGTGAAAATTGTGGAACTGTCAGGCAGGCTTTGATTACCGCCAAGACCGAAGGTCAGTAGCTGGATTTCACCGGGGATATTTGCATTGTGGTAGGTATCCCCCACAACATTTTCAAGGCTTGTAAAATTAAGGGCATCAGCATCCCATTTCAGCCCAAACTGAAAGCCCTGTATGTAGTAGAAATCGTTTACTTTCAATGAAACGGTCAGCTGACCATTTTGGACGGGGCTGGCTTCAAAGAAGAAATGGGGCTTAACGATGGAAGAATCTACCATGCTCTCATGGATGACGTCGCCGGGCTTCATGGCGATAATATCAATATTGTCTAAATCCTCATCCAGCATCTCAATTTCATAACCGTTGGGAAATGGGACCGAAAACGGATTGTTCAAAGGAAAAAGGAAATCCTCGTGCGCCAATCGCCAGAAATCATTGACGCCATTGCTTTCCAAGCCGATGGCCATTTTCCGCTGTTCAACCAAGTCAAAAGTTGTGACAGAGCCACTGCCATTTACATCGGCGGCTATTGTTTGATAGATTTCATTGGGGGATTGAGTGCCCAGTATAAACTTGGTCATTTTCACCATATCCAGCACCGTCACGCCTTCCTGTTTGTCCAGATTTGGCTTGCGGGCCAGCAGCACATAGTCCGCAGTATCCAATTCCAGGAACTCAAAGCTGCCGTCGGAATCTGTAAAAACTGGGCAGGTAGGCACCAGCGTCACCTCCACGTCCTGCACGGGTGCGCCATACCAAGTTTTTACTTGCCCAGAGACACTCAGGTCGCCGTCCGTACCAGCCGATTGTACGAAATCCTCCGCCACCGTATGGGTGTAAAAATTCGTGAAAATCGGCTCGTTGAAGTCAAAATAAATCGCTGCCTGATTGCTGATGACCGTGCCATCCGCATTGTTCACAAACTGCGACACGGTGAAGTTCACGAAACCATGCGAAGCCGCCTCGTTCGCATTGCTGTCGGGCAGCATGATGTCCGGGAAGGTGAACTTCACCACGCCATTGCCTAGCAGCTCAAAATCGTAGGCATGGCTGGAAGCGCCGGGCAGTACCGAGGCGGGGTTGAGCGCCGCCGGGAGCGTGTCCAGTATCACCACATTGATAGCCGGTGCGGTTCCGGTGTTCTGAAAACGTATTCGGTATTCTATGTCCTGGTTCGGCTCGATATAATGCGCCGCACAGTAACCGCTGGGATAGCCTGTCTTGTCGTTGGGGTCGTAGGAGTCCACATTCTGTTGGCAGTCCACGTCTTCAAAAAGGATTTCGGGGCCTTGCGGGAACTGCGTGACGAAGCCGAGGCTGAAGGTGCCGTTGCCGTTCACGCCGCAGCCCTCCACGCTAAAGCCGGGCGTGCCGCTGCTGAACGGATTGAAAAACAGTCCATCCAACTGAACCCGCCAAGTGGAGCCGTTGGCGGGCACAGTCACTACATAGCTTTCGCCCGCTTCCAACTGGATGGGGCTGCCCTCAAAGTTCACCATATCGTCTTCGATGACGATGAAGCCGACGGGCGACAGCATGTCATCCCCGATATTCTGAATGGTGAAATGAACGGAGTCGCCGTCGCAATTGCCCACCACTTCCAAGATGGAGCCATCCCAAAGCTGGTTATCGGTCTCGCAGATATCATCCGGGAAAATATGCGCCTCGGAGCAGTGGGTTTGCCCAAACGCCGCTTCGCAACTGACCAGTACCGTGACGGAAAAGCTGCCGCATTGGCCCAAGGGCACATCGCCGATGGGGAAGCTGAACGTTTGCCCATTTTGCGAAGCGAATGGAGTGCTGCTGGCCACGAATTCGAGGTCGGGGTCGAGCGTCACCTCCACATAAGCGCCCACGGCTGGCATGGTGCCTTCGTTGCAGTAGTTCACGTGGTAAGTGGACTCGAAGCAGCGGCGGAGGAACGGGGCGGCGATGTCAACGGTGAGTTGTGGGCAGTCCACGATGGCTTGGCTGCCGAAGTTGGCAGTCACGGTTTGGTCCTCAGCCACTACTACTGGTACGCTGTACTGGCAAAACGCCCAGAGATTGTTTTGGGGCACATGCAGGGAGAGGTGGTATTCGCCGGGCAAGACATACGCCGAGTAGTTGCCATTTTCATCGGAGGTGACGTAGTTGGGGACGCCATTTTGCTCATAGCTGACGACCCAGTCTTCAAGCCCTACTTCGCCCGGCGTGAGCAAACAGTCGTCGTTCAGGTCGTTGAAGACATTGCCGACGATTTGGCCGACGTTGGCGCAGCCGAGGTCTTGCTGAAATTCCACCAACTGACCATTTTCGTTGACTACTTCGATTGGTGTGGGTGTACTTGTGATTAAGATAGGTGGAACTTGATTTCCAATGGCTTGGAATTGAATAGAAAAAATGGATTGGCAGTTATTCAAGTCAACACCTTGTATGGATGGCTCAATCCATGAGAATTGCAACTTTCCAGTTCCTGACTGACTGAGACCAAAACTTGGAGCGTTCAATCCGGGCAAGTTGAAACCCCCAACATTGTCGAATTGTAGCAGATCGGTGTTCCATTCAACCGTGAATTGCATTGATACAATGTCCTCAAAATTATAAACCAATAAATTCGCCGTCACGATGTCCCCTGGTTGGGGGTTGGAAGGCGAGGTGACGACCGTAATGCCCAGCTCGGCCTTCGCCAAAAAAGGCAGGAAAAAGGCCAGCAAAAAGGCCAATGAAAGCTTGCGTAATGCGGTTTTGTAAATGGATAATCTCGTCATGGGAAGCGGGTTTTGTTGTGAATATAATTTCATGCTACAAATGTGCGGGTGGGAAATCGTGCGGACAAGTACAAAAAAGAGGGTTTGTAAAATGGTTTTCTTCTGAAATTGGATAAAAATCACCGTAAAATAAGCCATTTGCAATTTCAATTTGTCTAACAGAAAAATTATTCTCAATATTTGTTTTTGAAAACATGCTAGTCGTGAACAATCTGCCCCAACAAACCTCCACACCTTCATACCTCCAAACCTCATGCAAGACTCCCGCCTCACCACCCTACTCCGCAGCCTCTCCCGCACCGAGCAGCGGGAGCTGCGCAAAGTGGCCACCTCGCCCTTCTTCAACCAGCGGCAGGATGTGCCAGCCCTGCTCGACCTCCTGCTCGGCTGCATCAACGAGGGCCAACCCGTGCCCGACAAGGCCGAGGCACACCAGCAGCTCTACCCCGGCCTGCCCTTCGACGACCACCGGGTGCGCATGGCCATGAGCTTTTTGATGAAAATTGCGGAGCAATACCTCGTGCACTCGGCGCTCTTTGCCGATGAGGTGAAGGTGAAGACCAAGCTCGCCGAGGTCTATCGGCAGCGGGGGCTGACCAAGCATTTCGAGACGGCAATACGGGAGGCGCAGGACGTGCAGGCCAGTTCGCCGCTGCGCAATGCCGAGTTTTTCACCGACGACTACTACGTGCAAATGGAGCAGTACCGCTTCGCCTCCACCAACAGCCGCACTGCCGAGCACAACCTCCAAGCCATCACCGACAACCTCGACGTGGCCTATTTTGCCCAAAAGCTGCGGCAAGCCTGCCTCCTGCTATCGCACCAAGCCGTTTACAAAACCGACTACCGATTCGGGATGCTGGATGAGGTGCTGGCCCATGTGGAAAACCAGCAATTGCTGGGCATTCCGGCCATTGCCGTCTATTATTACTGCTACCGGGCACTCACGCAGCCAGAGCAGCCCGACCATTTTCACCAACTAAAAAAACTGCTGGTGGAGGAGCACGCCAAGTTCCCGCCCCACGAAATTGCCGACGGCTACCTGCTGGCCATCAACTACTGCATCCGGCACTACAACCTCGGCAACCCCGCCTACCTCGCCGACGAGTTCGACCTGTACCGGGAGGGGCTGAAACGCTCGTTTTTCCTCAATAACGGCACCCTCAGCCGCTTCACCTACCGCAACGTGGTGACGCTCGGCCTCAAGCTCCGGGAATTTGATTGGGTGGAAAACTTCGTGAACGAGTTCCGGGACAAGCTGGAACCCAAGCACCGGGAGAGCATGTACAGCTTCAACCTCGCCCGCCTCGCCTACGAGCGGCGGCAGCACGGCCTCGCCTTGCAATTGCTCCAAAAATCGGAGTACGCCGACCTCCTGCTCAACCTCGCCAACAAGGCACTGATGCTGAAGATTTTCTACGAAACGGGCGAGCTGGACGCCTTGGACAGCCACCTATCGGCCATGCAAAAGTTCATCCGCCGCAAGAAGGTGATGGGCTATGTTCGGGAGAACTACCTGAACCTCGTCCTTTTTACCAAAAAACTGATGGAAACGCACGAAAAAGCAGGGTTGGACGCACTACGGGAGGAGATTTTGGCGGCTGGGGCGGTGGCGGAGAAGGAGTGGTTGTTGGGGGAGATAGATTGAATTTGAGAACGTTCCGAAAGTTGGCAACTTTCGGAACGTTCTCAAATTCAATCCACCATCATCGTTTCATGGTTAAGCACCTGCTGCTTCATCCCCTCCGGCAATTCCCTCGCCTCGTACTGCTGGTTGCGCAGTTGCGGCACAAACCCCGCATCCCGGATGGCCTGCTGGATACCGTCGGCGGTGAAGCGGAACTTGGCGCCAGCGGCGGACACCACGTTTTCCTCAATCATGATGCTGCCGAAATCGTTGGCCCCGGCGTGGAGGCAGAGCTGCGCAACGGGCTTGCCCACCGTCAGCCAAGAGGCTTGGATGTTCACCACATTGGGCAGCATGATGCGGCTCATGGCTATCATGCGCACGTACTCGTCGCCCGTGACGGTGTTGCGGGCACGTTTCAGTTTCTTCAAAATCGTGTCCTCGTCCTGGAACGGCCAGGGGATAAAGGCCAGGAAGCCCTTGGCACCTTCCGGCTTCTCGGACTGTACCTCCCGCAGTTTCACGAGGTGCTGCATCCGCTCCAGGTTCGTTTCGATATGGCCGAACATCATCGTGCCGGAGGTGGTCAGGTGCAGTTGGTGGGCAGCCCGCATCACGTCGAGCCATTCCTGCGCCCCGCATTTCCCGGCGGAGATGAGGCGGCGCACCCGGTCGTCAAGAATCTCGGCACCAGCGCCGGGCAGGCTGTCGAGTCCCGACTCTTTCAAGGCTTTCAGCACTTCGTAATGCGTTGATTTCGAGAGCTTTGTGATATGCGCAATCTCCGGTGGGCCGAGGGCGTGCAGCTTGAGGTTGGGGTAAAGCTCCTTGAGTTGGCGGAAGAGGTTGGTGTAAAAATCAAGCCCAAGGTCGGGGTGGTGGCCGCCTTGCAGGAGCAATTGCTCGCCGCCGTAGGCAAAGGTCTCCTCGATTTTCACCTTGTACTCGTCAATGGTCGTGATATAGCTCTCCTCGTGTCCCGGCCTGCGGAAGAAGTTGCAGAACTTGCAATTGGCGATGCAGACGTTGGTAGTGTTCGAGTTGCGGTCAATAATCCAAGTGACCACGTTGCCCGGCACATGGTGCTGGCGCAGGGCGTTGCCCACGTACATCAATTCGGCAGTGGCCGCATTTTCAAACAGGAAGACGCCTTCCTCTGCAGTGAGGTGTTCGAGGCGGAGGGCACGGTGGAGTAGGTCGTCGGTACGCATGAGGTGGAATTTGGAAATTGAAAAATTAGGAAATCGAAGATTCACGACAGTAAATTATTGGGGCGTCGTTTATTTCAATGAAGGAACAAAGATAGTCGGTTCGGGTTGCGCCAAAGTCGTTTTTTGGCGGTTGCCGGTACCGGAAGCCCCTCGCAGCAACTAATTTTTTACGGGATTTTACGGTCGGCACTTTCAAGCACCAACACCCAATCCCGGCCCTTTTTTGGTGGTGTGAAATTGCCTTTTTCACCTTTGGCCACGCTCATCTTGCCCGTACGTGGGTCATACCACTGCACCCGTTTTTTGCCTCCGGCAATTTTGTTCAAATCAATGCTGATTGGTTGGTTTTCGGGCAGGTAAATCATGGCAAAGCTGCCATCCTCGGCCAGCGTGGCCTGAATGTGCTTTTCCCAATCCGTGGGGTTGGGGGAGAGGATGATGCTGTTGTCGGCCTTGCAGTTGGCAAACGGGCTGTACTCAACGAGCTTCAGCAAGTACACCAGTTGGTTGGCAGCTGGAGCCTTCAACGCCTGCCGCCAATGGATGATAGTATCACCGTAATTAATGGGGGGCTGCTTGGCGGGGTCGCAGAACTGCCAGATGAAGTGGTGGCCGTAGGTGACGCCGCATCCGCCAGCAAATACGCCTCGCCAAATCCTCGCCCGCACATCGTAATCCTTGAAATAGCCCCGTTGCCTGGTCCATTTGCCGTCCCAAGGGTTCACGGGGTGGTCTTCATAGCAAGGCTCCATGTCCAGCGTGGGCTTGGCTGGCTTCATTTCCAAATCCCGCAGTACCCAGTCCCAGGCACGGGCTTCCCGGCTGCCGTGGCCGCTTTGGAAGCAGTTCATGTCGAGCCAAGGCTCATCGTGAATATACTGTGTGGTCGAGTTGTCGCCGCCCCAAGGGTGGTAGGTGATGAACACCTCCGTTTCACCATAAACAGACTGGATGCCCTCGGCCATGGCCCGCCAGATGGGACGGTCGTCGTAGTCATTGTTGTCTTCCCTTCCCTTGTAAACGGCAGGGCGGTCGCCGCCCAGTATCCAGATGACATTGGGCATTTCACCATAGCGCTCGGCGAGTATTATGCCGTAGGCAAGGGCGTTTTTTTCATTAAAAACAATCGGGCCATCCCCCCAAAGATGCGCCACCTTGTCGCCCCAAGTGGGCAATAGTCCGATATACAGGTCACGTTCGGCAGCGGCTTTTATAATGAAGTCAACATGGTCCCAATAGTCGTAGGCAAGGGCATTGGCGGGGTCGTCACCGGGGGTAGTGGCAAGGCGGGTGGGGTCGAGTTCCACGAGCGGCAGGTCGCCATAGGCATTGGGCGTGCGCAGCCCGTCGAACTCGGCGAGGGCCACCGCTTGGATGACATTGAACCCCTGGGCCTTTCGAGTGTCAAGGTATTCGACGGCCTCCTCACGGTTCAGGCGGTGAAACAGCTCCCAAGCCGTGTCGCCCACCCAAAAAAAGGGCTTCCCGTCGGTAGTTTCGAGTGTGCGGTGGTTGGCAGCTACCCGAATGTGCGGCAAGGCTTTTTGTTGGGAAAGTGCGCTTGTTGCGAAGCAAACCAAGGCAAGGATTGTACTTAGCTGTTTCATGTTCGCCGATATTTAACATTACCAAAAAAACATCACCATCAGTGCTGGATGCCGCCGCCATCTTCAAGCATAGCCTCCAAGCCGATGCTGCGTGAGCCTTTTATGAGGAATAGCGTTTGCTTGAAATCCGTAGCTTGGTACCAAGTCTTTAGTTCGGGAGTATTTTCAAAATAAACCGCCCCAACTTCCGCTGCGGCTGCCCGGAACTCATCCCCCACCAGCACCAATGTATCAACCCCACTGTTTTTTGCGAGCAAGGCGATGGCCATGTGCTCCTCATCGGCATAAATGCCCATTTCCTTCATGGCGCCGAGGATGGCCACTTTGTGCAGCGCCTTCGCTTGCGCAAAGGAAGTGAGCGCCGACTTCATGCTGGTCGGATTGGCGTTGTAGGCATCTAAAATAAAGGTGTTGTCGCCGATGGTCTTGAGTTGCGAGCGGTTGTTGCTGGGAACGTAGCCCTCAATGGCGCTCACGATTTTCTCCGCTGGCACCTTGAAATACTTGCCCAAGGCTATAGCCGTCGTGATATTGCCGAAATTATAGCCCCCAATGATTTGGCTTTTTGCCTCCATGAGAACCCCGTCCTCGGACAGGAAAGCAACGTCCAAAAACGGCTCGACCCGCAGCAATTTCACTTCAAAGGGTACATTTGCCGCATCGGGGTTGTCCGATTGCTGGTAAAACAGCTTTAGTCGGTTGGCTTGTGCCAGCTCCGACAAGAAAGGCTCATCTTGGTTGATGAACACCATCCCGTTCCGCTCGGCCAAGTATCGGTAAAGCTCCGATTTGGTGCGTTTTACGCCCTCAAAGCCACCGAAACCCTCCAAGTGTGCCTTACCGACGTTTGTAATCAGGCCGTGCGTCGGCTCGGCTATCCGGCACAGGAAGTCAATGTCGCCGGGATGGTTGGCGCCCATTTCCACGATGGCGATTTCGGTCTTGGCTGGCATATCGAGCAGGGTCAGCGGCACGCCGATATGGTTGTTTAGGTTGCCTTTTGTGAAATGTGCAGGATAATGGCTCGAAAGCACCGCGCTCACCAGTTCCTTCGTGGTGGTTTTGCCGTTGCTACCTGTGATGGCCAGCACGGGGATGTTGAATTGGCGGCGGTGGTGCGTGGCCAAATCTTGGAGGGTTTTCAAGACATCGTCCACCAGCAGGAAGCGCTCGTTACTGGGCGACTGAGGCTCGTCAATGATGGCGTATGCAGCGCCTTTTTCAAGGGCCTGTGCGGCAAATTCATTGCCGTTGAACCGTTCGCCTTTTAGGGCAAAAAACAGGCATCCGGGCTGCACCTTGCGGCTGTCGGTGACGATATTGGGGTGGTTCAAGTAATGTTGATAGATGGTCAGGATATTGTCCACTTGCATTGTTTTTTTCTTCCTCAAAAGTAATCGCTAGACTGAATTGTTTGCAAAATTATTCGGCAACACAGTTCATTTAATGGCAAAAAAAAAGTCCCCGCATCGTTGCCAATGCGGGGACTTTTCTTGCACGATTGTGTGCTGGATTTATTTGTAACGGCGCTTTGTCTTGCCCTGCTTGGTCTTGAAAGTAGTACCAGCAGAATCATCGTTGCCGGATGGGCCGCCTGTGCGGGTCATTGCGCAGCGGAAACCAAGGTCACGGTACGATTTGTCTTCGTCACGGAAGCGGCGTGCTCCCGGTGAAAGCCAGTAGGCACGGTCTTGCCAAGAGCCACCTTTGATGACCCTGGCCTTGTCGCTCACGAGGGTGTGCTTGCCATAATCGTAGAAAGCTTCGGAAGTTTTGTCGCCGTCCAAGAAGTTGTAGGGCTGGCCCACTTTGTAGTTCTCACGGGTGGCTACTTCGTCATCTTCCACGTAGCGGTAGCGGAGGCGGCCTAGGCTGTCCTTTTCTACGGGTTTGCCATTTTCGTCAAGCACTTTTGTCTTGAACTTGTTGCCACGGAAAGAGTTGAGGTCTTGTTGTTCAACGTCTTCCAAAGTCAGGCTGGTAAGCGGGCGGAACATGTCCATCGTCCATTCGTTCACGTTGCCGGCCATGTTGTAGAGGCCGAAATCGTTTGGCATGAACTTGCGCACTTCTGCGGTGATGTGGGCTGCGTCGTTGAGGTTGCCGGCCATACCCATGTAGTCACCAGCGCCACGCTTGAAGTTGGCGAGGATTTCACCTTGGTACTTGTTGCGTTTTTGGTAGCGAACCGTGTTGCCGTTCCAAGGATAGATGCGGCGGTCGGCGATGCGCTCGTCTTTTTCAGACACCATGTTGCCGATGAGGCCGAGTGCTGCATACTCCCATTCTGCTTCCGTTGGGAGGCGGTAGGATGGGAGCAGGATGCCGTCTTCGAAGCGAACTGGGCGCTCGCCGCCTGTGCGGAGGTCTTCCTTGTTCTTGCGAACGCTGCCTTGGTACTGTGTGGCCAAGTAGGATTCTGTGTTGAAGTTGTCCTCGTCCTTTTGCTCGGCATTGGGGTTGAGGATGCCTTTTTCAATCAAAATCATTTCGTTTACCCGGTCGGTACGCCATTGAGCGTAATCGTTGGCTTGGAGCCAGCTTACACCAACCACTGGGTAGTTGTCGTAGGATGGGTGGCGGAAATAAGTCTCTACGAAAGGCTCGTTGAAAGCAAGTTCCTCCCTCCACACCAAGGTATCGGGGAGTGCGTTGGTGGCAACCTCTGGGTAGCTTTCGCCAAATACCCGCTGCAACCAGTAAAGATATTCCCGGTAGTCAATGTTTGCGACCTCCGTTTCATCCATGTAAAAGGAGGAAACTGTCACACGACGGGGAATTGCGCTCCAGTCGAAGGTAACGTCTTGGTCGGTGACGCCCATGTTGAAGGTGCCACCTTCAACAAGCACGAGGTTTGGGCCAGTCACCTGACCTTCGTATTCGGTTTTTTCAAATCCACCCCACTTGGCGTCATTGTAGTTCCAGCCTGTAGTGGCTGATTTCTCTTTTTTGCCGCAGGCGCTGAAGAGCAAAACAGCAAGGAGAAATACTGGACTTAACTTCAACAGATTTTTCATCACTTTTTATAAAAATTTTTACTTTGAAAAAAAGACGTGCAAATATAGAAAAGTAGTTCTCAAAATGAGTGCGAAGCGGCATAGTTGGGAAATTTATTTCCCAACATTCTCATTTTTCGGGAAATGTACTTCTCGGCTATGGGCCATCAACGGAAGATTTTGAAGCAATCATTGTACCGCTCTGCCCGGCGCTTCGACTTAAATGCTTCGCTTTCGTCAAAATTCAGCACCAAAGAAATCTCGTGCGCCCCGCCCGTAGGCCCTGCCAAGCTGCTGCCCAGCGTGAAGTCGTAGCTGTAGCCGATTTTCAGGATGTCGTATTTAACGCCGACCATCCCGATGACTGCGTCTGCATTCCCGAAGGCATGCCGGAACCAGCCCCCTGCAAACACAAGCCCGTGGTTGTAGTAGGCTCCTGCGTTGATTTGGCCTTGGTTGCCTTGTTTTGCAAAAAGGATGTTCGGCGAAATAAACGACGATGGATTGCGCTTATTGCCTTCCTTAACGACAATCTCGGCACCTGCATGTAGCGAAGTGCGCAAAGGCAGCCCATCGAGCAGGCCCGTGTTCCCCCTAAAAAAGCCCTCATCGGGCGTGGTCAGGTGCTGGAGCGATATGCCACCGTAGAATTTGCTGGTATAAGCGAGCAGGCCTGTGCCCACGTCAAAAATCGTGGCTGTGAGGTCTTCGGGCCTTATTTCGTCGCTGATATTGGGGTTTCCGGAGGGGTCGAGTGGGCCCGTGATGGGGTTGAGCTGGTCGAGGAAGACGAGCTTGTCCCAGCCCAAATTGGACTGTTTGAAGCCCGCATTAATGCCGAGCCTGATGTTGAACTCGTCGTTGACGGCTATGCGGTAGGCATAGTTGGCGGCGAAGCTCGTGGTTTTCAAAAGCCCACCACCCGAATCATCGGACAGCAAAAGCAGCCCGATGCCGCTGTTGAACGCCGGGATGAATTGCTCGTAAGAAGCCACATAAGTAGCGTAGGCCGTGGCCCCACCTTGGTCGTGCATGGGCCACTGGTTGCGGTAGGTGGCCGAAAGCCTTGGTGCATTGGTCGTGCCAGCAAAGGCCGGGTTCAAGACCAAAGGCGTGGAATAAAACTGGCTGAACATCGGGTCTTGTGCACGGGCCAGCGTGCAAACAAGTACCGCCATCGAAACAATTAGAATCAAATGTCTTGTCATTGACCGTACTAATTAGTTATTTCAGAAGGCCCAATGCGGAAGTTTGCGAACTTCGCACTGAAAGCGGGAATGTAAAAATGGTAAAAAGACACCGATGCAGGGCAATATTTTTTTTGAACTGTCGGCATTGGTCATTTTCCCAAATAATTGCTATCCTGCTCACATTGGGTGCCCGTAGGCATTCAACCAATTGATATTCATGGCGTTTAAACATCTTTTTTTGCCCCTAAGCACGGCGTTGTCACGGTATTTTGCCTGTGTTAAAAAACACCGGAACAACATAGCCGCCGTTGCGTAACGTTTTAGTGCCATTCAAAAGTATTTCACGGGGGAGTCCAACCTGTCCAGATTTCCTACTTAAACCTGCAAAGAAAAAATGAAGCGAATTACGACATCCATCCTAGCCCTGTTGAGCGTGGCATTTGCATTGGCTACCCCTCCGAGCGTGGTGAAGCGCAGCCTCCAATGGTCAGAAGAAACCAAGGTGCTGCCCTACGAAGACAGCCCTGAACCCATCCATTTATTGCGCTTCGATGGGGCAGTTTACAAATCGGCCACTCCCCTGCCCTACTATACCGAGCGCTTCGATTTGCCCGCCTTCGGCGAATTTCAGGCATCGCTTGGCAATATGGTCTTCGAGCCTTTTGAAAAAACGCCCGGCGAGGAGGACAGCGCCATTGCGGAGCAAATAAGCCTCACCACCACCGTGGAAACTGACCGCAACCAGCACTTTGGGCGGGTGACCTTCATGCCCATCCGGCGGGTAGGCCCAGGGCGCTACGAGCGGCTCGTGTCCTTTGAGCTGCGGCTCGGTTTCACCGAAAAACCGCTGACGGGCAAGCCCCGTGGCGGCAACACCTTCAACTCCGTGCTGAGCGAGGGCGAGGTCTTCAAGTTCAGCGTGGACAAGCCGGGGGTTTACAAGCTCGACTTTGATTTTTTGAAAAACAAACTGGGAATGCCCATCGAAAGCATTGACCCACGCACCATCAAGCTCTACGGCAACGGCGGCGGCATACTGCCAGAGCTCACCAACGCACCCCGTGCCGACGACCTCGTGGAGAACGCCATCGAAGTGGTGGGCGAGTCGGACGGGAAATTTGACAGCGAGGACTACATCCTTTTTTATGGGCAAGGCGCCGACATTTGGTATTTCAGCAACGAAAAACAGGCATTCAATTTTTACTTCCTAAAATCAGGTGGCGAAGAGGGACTGCGCATCCAAGACCAAGCCTCCCTGACGGGCGCCAGCTACTCTACGACCACTTTCAGTGACTTCGTGCGCTACGAAAACGAGAAGTACAACCTGCTGCACGACTGGAGCTACGGGCAAGGTTCAGGCCGCCAGTTTTTCAGCGACTACTACAAGGTGACGACCGAAGACGACTTCAGCGAAGAACTGGCCGTGCCCAACCTCGTGGCCAACGAACCCGTGAAACTCACAGCCGCATTCGCTGCCCGCATCGCACAGGGCAGCAACGCTAACTACAGCATCACGGCCAACGGGAAGACCATCACCAGCAGCAGTTTTGGCAAAACAAACGGCGGCACCACCGACACCTACGCCAGTGTGCTCGGCATCGCCGACGAGTTCACCCCAACCACCAGCGACCTCAGCATACAGCTCAAGTTCAACCGCACCGACGACAATTTCAACGAGGGCTGGCTCGACTTCATCGAACTCAACCTGCGCCGCCACCTCAGCATGTCGGGCGACCAAATGCACTTCCGGGACATCCGCTCGATGGGCAACCCGGTGAGCAGCTTCAAGCTCTCCAACGCCAACGACGAACTCCGCATCTGGGACGTGACAAACCCGCTGCTGCCCAAGCGCCAAACGGCCAACCTGAGCGGCGACCAGCTCGAATTTGGCGCAGCCACCGACACCTTGACCGAGTTTATCGCCTTCGGCAATACGGGCTACCTGCAAGCAGAGGCCGTCGGTAAAATTGACAACCAGAACTACCACGGCATTGACGGGGTGGACATGGCCATCGTTTACCACAAAGAATTTGCTGCACAAGCAGAGCGGCTGGCCGAGCACCGCCGCAGCTTCAGCGGCTTGAGCGTAGCCACGGTGGATATTGAAAAACTGTACAACGAATTCTCCAGCGGGCGCAAGGACGCCACAGCCATCCGTGATTTTGCGAGGATGCTCTACGACCGCAACCCAGACCGCTTCAAGGCGCTGCTGCTCTTCGGCGATGCTTCTTTTGACAGCCGGGATATCTACAACTTGGGCGGCGACTACGTGCCCACGCTGGAGACGCCGCTTTCGGTCAGCCCGATTTTCTCGTACCCCACCGACGATTATTTCACGCTGCTCAGCGACGGCGAGGGCCAAAACCTGAGCACGGGCGCACTCGATATTGCCGTGGGCCGCATCCCCGTGAAGGACGAAGGCGATGCCAGGGGCGTGGTGGACAAAATCATCCACTACGACCTGGAGCCGGGCAACCTCCGGGACTGGCGCAACCGGGTGGCCTTCGTGGGTGACGACGAGGACAACAACCTGCACACCGGCGACGCTGACGAAATCGCCGTGAAAATGGCCGCCAAAAACCCAAACCTGAACTTCGACAAAATCTACCTCGATGCCTTCCCCCAGACCTCCACATCGGGCGGTGTGCGGGTGCCACTGGCCACCGAGGCCATCAACAACAATATTTTCAAGGGCGTGCTGGCGATGGTGTACCTGGGCCACGGCGGCACCAAAGGCTGGACGCAGGAGCGGGTGCTCAAAATCGAGGACATACTCAGCTGGCGCAACCTGGAGAAACTGCCCATCATCATCACCGCTACCTGTTCGTTCGCAGGCTACGATGACCCTTCCTCCACATCGGCGGGCGAGCTTTGCCTCCTCAACGAAAAAGGCGGAGCCATCGCACTCTACACCACCACCCGGCCCGTGTTCGCCTCCTCCAATGCCGAGCTGACGGGCAGGGCGGTTGACACGCTTTTTTACAAACTGAACAACCAGCGCCCCACCATCGGCGAGGTGCTGCGCCTGAGCAAAAACAAGCTCGGAAACGACTCCAACACCCAGAAATTCACGCTCCTAGGCGACCCGATGCAGAAGCTGGCGCTGCCCAACCACCAGGTGGTGACGACCAAAGTGAACGACCACGACTTGTTCAGCATGGATAAATTGGTGGACACCATCAAGGCGTTCCAAAAAGTGACCATCGAAGGCGAGGTGCGGGACGATGCCGGCAACCTGCTCACCAATTTCAACGGCGTAGTGTATCCGACGATTTACGACAAGTCCGTCCAGTACCAGACCTTGGGGCAGGCGACGCCTTTGTTTGATTTTGACCTTCAAAAAAACACCATCTTCAAGGGCCGGGCCAGCGTGACGGGCGGCAAGTTCAAGTTCACTTTCGTCGTTCCGAAGGACATTGACTACAATTTTGGCAACTGCAAACTCAGCTACTACGCTGCCGATGAGTCGCAAATGGAGGACGCCGCAGGAAACTACAAAAGCATCATAGTAGGCGGTACCGATGCCAATGCACTGGCCGACGACAAAGGGCCCGATGTGGAGGTTTTCATGAACAACGAAAGCTTTGTGTTCGGCGGAATCACGAACAAAAACCCCGTGCTGCTCGTAAAACTGGCCGATGACAACGGCATCAACGTAATCGGCAACAGCGTGGGCCACGACTTGGCAGGTATTTTGGATAAGAACTCGCAGAACACATACAAACTGAACGATTTTTACGAAGCAGCGCTCGATGACCATACAAAAGGCGAGGTGCGTTATCCCTTCTACAACCTCCCGGAAGGAAGGCACGAAATCAAAGTACAAGCTTGGGACATTGCCAACAACCCTGCCGAGGGCTACACGGAGTTCGTAGTGGCTTCGTCGGAAAAGGTAGCGCTGGAACACGTGCTGAACTACCCGAACCCCTTCACCACGAATACCTACTTCCTTTTCGAGCACAACCAAGCCGGGCAGGAACTGGATGTGATGGTCCAGATTTATTCTGTGTCGGGTCGGCTAATAAAAACTTTGGAGCAAAGAATAATTTCCACAGGGTACCGTTTAGGCACTGGCGAGGCCATCCAATGGGACGGCAGGGACGACTTCGGCGACCCACTTGCCAAGGGGATTTACCTCTACAAAGTGAAAGTCAGAAGCGCCAACACCGGTGAAACAACGCTGGAAGGCGAGAGTGACTTTGAAAAACTGGTGATATTGAAATGATTGCTGGGATTGCTTGATTGCTGTGGTGTCAAATAACAATCAAGCAATTTCAACAATCAAACAATCCTACACCCTATATTTGCAAACTTTTT
>JALOMF010000465.1 GCA_025455635.1 Saprospiraceae bacterium
GCTGTTTAATTTATTTTCAAAAAAAGTTAAACAAAAAAATAGAAGTGTGATTTCTCAAAAACCATCTAAAAAAAAACATGTTCAGCAGACAACCTTTTTATCCTCAAGCGCACATAGGTTTTTCAGAAAAGTATTGTGGCAATGACAGATGAGCTTCTTGTAAACGGCTGTTTGAGGGAAGATTCCCGCTACCAGCAGGCACTGTACGACAAGTACAAGGCTGAGATGTTCATGGTTTGTATGCGGTATGCGAAGTCCAAGGCCGAAGCTGAAGACTTCCTGCAAGATGGTTTTGTGCAGGTATTTCGTGATTTGCACCAGTTCGACACGGCTAAAGGCTCGCTACAAGGTTGGGTCAGGAGGGTCGTGGTGAACAAGGTGCTGCAGCATTTGAGAAAGAAAAAACTGCAATTTGCAAGCGCTGACGTAGCTGATTTCTCCAATCAACTGCCGAACAACGAGGACGTATTGTCCATGCTTTCGGCAAAGGAAATCATACAGCTTATCCAGCAATTGCCAGACGGTTATCGAGTGGTTTTCAGCCTTTTCATGTTGGAAGGCTTCTCGCACCAAGAAATTGCGGAACAGCTGAACATCAGTGAAAGCACCTCCAAATCGCAATTGCACAAAGCCAGGCATTCACTCCAGCGAAGTGTGAACGAATTAATTTCATCTTGAAAATCATGAGCGACCAAGATAAGAGAACGGAAGAAATCAAGGCCCTGCTTCGAAAGAAGCTGGAAGGCTTGCCACCAGCCGAAGATGGTTGGAACGTGCCGTCGCAGGCCGTTTGGGGTGGCCTTTCGGAGGAGTTGAAAGGCAAAAAAGAACAACAGAAACCATTCAACAGGGGTTGGGCCGCACGCTTGGCAACCATCATTGCTGCCCTGCTCGTCATTTTGTTTTGGAGGGAATGCTCCAACCAACGCCAACTTACCAAGCTGAAAACGGAAGTTGAAAAAGTGTCTGAGGCGTTCCAGGAATTGAAAGAAACTTGCAGTGAAAAACAGACTACCGTAAAGCCAGCCGTACTAAAATCTGAGTCTGGTTCTGAAACTGGCAGTAACGATACTCCTGACCAGCAAGGTAAATTCTTGCCAACTGAGCCAAATCAGCGGTCCATTTCAAAACCTTCCAATCCAAGCTTTTTTCAAAAAAAACAGCCACAACACCAGCAATTTCAAGAAGAAAATAAAGCGACTTCTAACATCCAGCAACAGCAACCGAATCAATCTATGTCTATCAATGAAACGGGTTTAATGCCAAATGAGCCAACTGGTACGCTCAAGCTCATTAACCCGGAAATGGTGGATTACCTGAATATTTCAACCCTAAAGACGCTTCAATCGCTGCCTATTTTAAGGCTGAATTTACCGAACCCCAATGCCCACAACAGCACCACTGCCATGCTGATTGCCAGCCTTTACGGTGGCTTGGCACTAACTGGCAACCAGCTCTCTGGCCAAAAACCAGCCATTATCCAAGACCAAAAAGCGCTGCTGACTTGGCGGACTGGCCTTGGCTTGGAACTCCCATTTTCCAAAAATTGGTCTGTTATCACGGGCGTTGATTTCAACCATTCACGCATCGAAACTGCTTACAATCTGGCCGTACCCTACACCCACAACGGCGAGTTTCAGCATGACGACGGCAACTATGACAACCAGTACAACCACTCACTGCCCTCAGCATTGGGCAATTATCCGGCGCAATTCGTGCTGACCCGTGAGAGCAGCTCGCAAGTGAACGAAGGCGAAGTGATGGAACTTGAACTGACCATCCGCCAGAAGACGCAGTTTTTGAGCTTCCCTTTGCAACTGCGCTATGCTTTGGGCAACCAACGCTGGCAACTCGGCGCCCGCACGGGTGTTTTCGCCAACCACGTGCTGGGCATTCAATCCGAAAAGCCCAACCTTGTCTCCAACCACAGCGCCATCCACGAGCGGCACACGTCCATCGGTGCGCCACCGCTCACCGATTTGCAGAAATGGACATTTGACGTCACGCTCGGCCTCGATTTGCGCTACCAACTGAGTTCAAAACTCGGCCTGTCTGCCACCAGCTCCTTCCAACGTGGCGTTACACCCGTTTACGAAGATGAATTTGTAAAAAGCCACCTCCACGCTTGGAACCTGGGCTTAGGGCTCCATTATTTTTTGCGTTAAACATTCCACTGATTGCCCTGTTTTGGAAGCAAATGTTTCAACATGAGCTTCCTGACCGCTGAATGGCGAAAACTGGCACTCGCCAATTACGAAGTAAGTCCTGACCTCCTCAAACCCTACCTACCTTTTGGCACCGAACTGGATATTTGGAACGGTCGCTGTTACGCCAGCCTAGTTGGTTTTATGTTCAAAAATGTGCGACTGCTGGGCTTCCCAATTCCTTTCCACACTGAATTCGAAGAAGTAAACCTGCGTTTTTACGTCCGAAGTAAATCCGATGGCGAATGGCGGCGGGGCGTGGTGTTTATCAGTGAACTGGTGCCCAAAATGGCCGTTACTTTTGTGGCAAACACGGTTTACCGGGAGCATTACGAGACCGTGCCCATGCGCCATGTTTGGAAAAACGATGGCAACTCACAAACTATCGAATACGATTGGAAAAAGCAGGGCCGCTGGCATTCTTTCCACCTCGATGCGGCCACCCAACCAATGCCCATGCCGCCCGGCAGCGAGGCAGAGTTCATCACGGAGCATTATTGGGGCTACGCCAAATACTCGGAAACGCAGACCAACGAATACCAAGTGACGCATCCTCGATGGGAGGTTTATGACGTTAAAAACCATTCGATTGTCGTTGATTTCGCTGCGTTGTACGGAAATCGGTTTGCCGACCTAAACCAGCTTTTGCCCACCTCTGTTATGCTTGCCGAAGGTTCATCCATCACCATAGAACACAAGCGGAAGCTTGGTTGAAATGGTGTTTTGGGCTTTTAATTCATCTTTTAAAAACAAAACGATACCATGCGTCACACCCTGCTTTTGCTACTTTTCTTACAGCAAATAGTTCATGCCCAAGACTTGAATGCTGTGCTCGTTGCTTATCCCAATTTCGATGGCGTGGTGGGCGTTTCCTCCGGCAAAAAGCTGGACTTCATCGTCGCAAAAGGCATTGCCGACCGCCAGCATGATGTGAAAATCACGCCCCAAACCAAGTTTAAAATCTGCTCCATTACCAAGACTTTCACAGCCGTGCTGGTGCTACAGTTGGTGGAGCAAGGCAAGCTCGACCTGAACGCTTCCATCGGCAAATACCTGCCTTGGTATGCTGGCGAGGGCCGTGACATAGTGACGCTGCACCATTTGCTCACTTACAGCTCTGGCATCCCAAATTGTGAGGGCGAAACGGGGATGGGCGTTTATCAGCGGGAGATTTCGACGGATGATTTTATAAAAAATTATTGCAGTGGGAAGCTGGAATTCGAGCCGGGTAGCCGCTTTAACTATGACAATGGGGCTTATATCATTTTGGGGCGCATCATCGAGGCGGTCACGGGAAAATCTTTTGCTGAAAACCTTCGGGAAAAAATCCTTCGACCCTGTGGCATGAAAAACGCTGATTATTTGTCCGATTTTGAAATCGTACATGGACTTGCGAGCAGTTATTGGCTGGACGATAGCACGAAACTGCTGAAAAACGATACGCCTTTTTTTATCCAAAACTACGGCGCAGCCGCTGCCATGTACAGCACCGTGGAGGATTTGCTGAAGTTTGACGAGGCGCTTTTTGGTGGCAAATTATTGCAAAAAAAGACGCTCGACCTTATGCTGACACCCTATCCTGAACTGTACGGTGTGGCTTACGGCTTTTGGGTTTATGACTTGGAAATAGATGGCAAAAGCTACCGGGCAGCCGACCGGCAAGGCAGTATTTGGGGCAGCAATGCGACTTGGCTGCACTTAATGATACGGCGACCACCG
>JALOMF010000466.1 GCA_025455635.1 Saprospiraceae bacterium
TGCGCAGCTTTCCGTTCTTGTTCGAGCTTGCGCATGGCCTCTCGCTGCGCTTCACGGGTCTGTTCCATCGCCCGCTCGATTTCTTCCCGTTGGCGTTCCAACAGCTCTTGTTGCTGCTCCCGCAACTCGGCCATCCGCTGCTCCAACTCGGCAAGCTGCTCCTCGTTCGTGGCCCGCCAGCTGTCGGCTTCGGCCAAGCTTTGAGCGGCAATCTCCCACTCCTTTTGAAATTCAGCAGGGAAATTGTCATTGCGAAGCGCATGCAATTCGGCCAAAGCTTCCCTGTTCAGCTCGTTGCAATCAAGTGACATGGCGGGAAAATCAAAACTGAACCGTTCAGCCGACAATGCCGGAGACTGGGGGTTATATTCGCCCGGCCTCAAAAACCATTCACCGTTCCAAGTAAAAGTTTGTGGCACATCTTGCATGATGATGGTCTTGTCACCCTTCTTCAGCCCGTTGATTTCTTGGCCATTGACGATGATAGTGCCTTTCTTGCCGTCCTTCACCACGATTTCCACGGGTTCACCGCCATCTTCCGTCTCGATGAGGAAGGTCGTTCCGTTGCGGTCTTTCTGCGTAGTGATTTTACGAGTGCCCGGTGCAGGTGGAGCAGGTGGAGCCGCTGGTGCTGGGTATCCCTCGAAAGAAGGTGGCGCTGGCATCTCTGGGAACTCAGGGAATTCAGGGGCTTCGGGCGATTCCGGCATATTCGCCAAAATCTCCTGCACCTGCTCCTCATACTCGCTGTAGCGGCTGGGCGGAATCACTTCGCCATCCACTTCCAAAAACGTGATTTTGCCGTCTTTGACCCTCACTTCCACCTGCTCGTCGTTGGTGCTGATGTGGAAATGGGCATCTTGAACGCCATCGGGAATGGTATCTGCCTCGATAGGGTACTCCTCCACCTCATCGTAGGTAGTCGGGGCTTCGGCTGGTTCAAAGATGGGCGTTTCAACAGAAACCACCTTGGTCAAAAAATTGCCGAAAGGCGTGTTGGCTTGCACGGACAGCAGCACGACGGCCACGGTCAGCAGCAGGGTTGCTGATAGTTTCTCCATAAGATTAGATTTATTTTGTGAAGGTTGCAGAATGCGTTTGATGCGCAGCAATAGCTGATTTTTGTTTTTGGAAAACGGCATGGCCAATGTGGGTGCGGCCATTTGCAGCGTCGCAGCAGTTTTCCCGCTCGGTGCGCACATGGGCGGACACCCACCACACGGCAGGATTGAAGTAGAAAATAGCTTCCACCACGGACTGGATCAGGTTGAGCAGGTAGTCTTGGCGCAGTACGTGCGCCAGTTCGTGGGCCAAAATGGCCTCGACCTGCACGGGGGTCAGGTGGTTCACCGCCCCGACTGGCAGCAGTATGACGGGCTTCAGCCAGCCGAGCGCCATGGGCGTTTGCGCCAGCGCCGATTCCAGCAATTGCACGGGCCGCTGGATGTTCAGGTCTGTGCAAAGCATGGCCACGTACTCCTGCCACTCGCTCGGCAGCGGCGAAGTCATGCGGGTCTTCAGTTGCTGGATGTAGAGCAGTCCGCCCATCAGTTTCAGCATAAAAAACACGAGGCCGATGCCCCAAACTGTGACGATGAGCGGCAGGTGCGGGGTGAAATATTCGCTGAAAAAATCGGTGTTGCTTTCCATGAAATAACGCCCCAGCAGTTCGCCCTCGTCGCTCCAAATCTCGCCAGCCAGTTCGGGTTCGGCTTGGCTTTTATTTAGGTAAAAAACAAAAGTGCCGAGCGCTAAAAGCAGGATGGAGCCGAGCGCCACATTGCCAGCGGCGTAGCGTTTCCGGGCATCGGTCTTTTGCCAAGCAAGTAGGTAGGCAGCCAGCAGTAGCGCCACAGCGAAGGCTTGCCACAGGGAGTGGAGGACGGTCCAGCCGAGGGCTTGGAGGATGTCGTTGGGCAGTAGTTGGTGGATGAAATCCATTTGAATTGATTTTAGTTAGCCTTCTTTTTCAATTTTTTCAATCAGTGCCTTAATCTGGTCGAGTTCGTCCTTGCTGGCCTTGTGGTTGCCGAGAGCCTGCATCACGAGGTTCATGGCCGAGCCGCTGAACACGTTGTCCACGAAGGTACCGAGGAGGTTGCGCTGGGTTTCGTCTCGCTCAATGGCAGCCTCGTAAATATGGCTGCGAGCATCGGTGTTTCGTACCACGAGGCCCTTTTCGAACATGATTTGCATGAGCTTGAGGGTGGTGGTGTAGCCCACTTCCTTTCTTTCGCCAAGTTGTTCGTTGACGAATCGGACGGAACTGGGGCCGTTCTCCCAGAGCACTTGCAGGATTTCAAGCTCTGCCTCCGTGGGTTTTGATTGCATTTTATCGTTCATTTTTGAAGTTTGACAGACAGTGAAAATTGTCGGTGGTTTCCTACGACAGTTTTCGTACTGCAAGTTTATACGAACATTTTCGTAAGTCAAAATTTTTCTACGATTATTTTCGTAGAAAATCAAAAATCTTATTTCACGGTAGAAGTTTGTAAGGTATTTTGAGTTTTAACGTCCATTTAAGTATTGAGAAAAGGCCGTTGAAGAACCGTTCGGGGATTGGCCTGTTTTATCACAACTAAATCCAAATCATGAAAATCTTAATCGTTCCAGCCTTGATTTTTAGTTTCGTCCTTGGTTCTTGCGCCCAAACGAAGCAAAAACCAACAGCGGCAACTTCAAAAGCGACAACTGAAACCATGCAAAACAGCAATCTTTCCGTGGCCACGCTCGGCAACGGCTGCTTCTGGTGTACGGAGGCTATTTTTCAGCAACTGAAAGGCGTAGCGTCGGTGGCGTCGGGCTACTCCGGCGGGCAGGTAATCAACCCTAGCTACCGGGAGGTCTGCGATGGCAATACCGGCCATGCGGAGTGCCTGCAAATCCAGTTCGACCCAACGGTGATTTCCTACGAAAAGCTGTTGGAGGTTTTCTTCACCACGCACGACCCCACCACGCTCAACCGTCAAGGTGCCGACGTGGGCACACAGTACCGCTCCGTCATTTTTTACCATGATGATGCACAACGAGAGGTGGCAGAGAAGGTAAAAAAGGACTTCGCCCCTACCATCTGGGACGACCCCATCGTGACGGAAATCACGGCTGCCGTAAAATTCTACAAGGCCGAGGACTACCACCAGAACTATTTCAATGACAACCCCGGCCAGGGCTACTGCCGCATCGTCATCAATCCGAAGGTGCAGAAGTTCCGGGAGAAGTATGCTGACTTGTTGAAAGATTAATTTTGGAAAACACTTGAAAATGCAAGCCAAAACAAAGGAAAATTGGAATGAGCTGACGCCACAAGAGGAGTATGTCATTGCCAACAAAGGCACCGAATACCCTTTCACGGGCGAATACGACAAGCATTTCGAAGGAGGTACCTACATCTGCCGCCGCTGTGAGGCGCCGCTTTATCGCTCTGAGGACAAGTTTAACTCCGGCTGCGGTTGGCCTGCTTTCGATGATGAAATACCCGGTGCAGTGCGCCATGAACCAGACGCCGATGGGCGGAGGGTGGAAATCCTTTGCAACAATTGCGGTGGGCACCTCGGCCATGTGTTCAAAGGCGAGCGGTTGACCAAGAAGAACACCCGGCACTGTGTCAATTCGCTTTCGATGCGGTTCGTAGCTGCTTAGGCATACTATTTTACAGGAAGCCTGAACATTGTGCTGCCGTATGCTTTTTAATGTTAACTTCGAGCCAGCACCCAGTAGGGTGATTGAGAAAACAGATTTGTTAACCAATTAAAACTTACGCCATGGCAGTGATGAAAGTCATCGAAATCTTGTCCGAATCGGACAAAAGCTGGGAGGACGCTACCAGAATCGGTATCGCAAAAGCATCCAAGTCCTTGAAGGGAATCCGCTCCGCTTGGGTACAAGACCAAAGTGTGACGGTAAACGAGAAAGGCGAGGTGGATAAATACCGTGTAAGCCTCAAACTTTCATTTGAGGTGATGTAAGCCCTTCGGCTTAAACAAAAGCCCCCACGAAACGCATGTTTCATGGGGGTTTTCTATTTTTACGCCCTTGATTTTCAAATGATTATGGAACAATATCCAGAACTGATACCCAAAACTGTCTCCGCTTCGCAAACGGTCATGACGGAATTGATGATCCCGGCCTACGCTAATTTTGGCGGTAAAATCCACGGCGGCATCCTGCTGTCAATGATGGACAAAGCTGCTTATGCTTGTGCAGCCAAACACGCAGGTGGCTACTGTGTCACTGTGTCCGTGGAAGGCGTCGAGTTCAAGGCCCCAATTTCGGTAGGCGAGTTGGTTTCCATCCATGCTTCCGTCAATTACGTGGGCAGAACCTCTTTGGTCATAGGCATGAGGGTGACATCCGAAAACGTGGAGACAGGCGCAGTCAAGCATACGAACACTTCTTATTTCACAATGGTAGCGAAGGACAAAAATGGCGAGCCAACACCAGTGCCTCCTTTGCTTTTGGAAAACAAGGAGGATGCACGTCGTTTCTTGGAGGCGATGAAGCGCAAAGAGCTGAAGGCACAGTTCAAAGATGAGTTTGACAATGAAAAAAGTAGCTTGAAGATAACTTCGGAGTTGCATTTACTAGATGCGGAGCGCTGTGTTGTTGGATTTTAAACTTGTATCAAATGATTTATGAATTCAATGGATATAGACCTGTTGTGCACGAGTCATCGTTTGTTCACCCACAAGCAGCAGTGACAGGCAACGTCATCATTGGCAAGCATGTTTACGTAGGCCCTGGGGCTGCCATCCGGGGCGACTGGGGTGAAATCATCATCGAAGATGGTTCAACTTTGAAGTGCGATGAGGTATGTGCGGCTTTTCAAGAAAAACTTGATTTGAAATATTTCTTCAAACCATCTTGCAAACTTTCCTT
>JALOMF010000467.1 GCA_025455635.1 Saprospiraceae bacterium
ATCTTTCACTTGTCCGAATCAATTCCATGTTCCGGCCCATCATGTAACTCCAATCGGCATTGCCAATCATGTACTGAAACATCGAGGCTATTTTCTCGTGATTGGTGTGCATGGAGTCCAGGTTGATGACTTTGCTGGCGGTCACTTCGCAGTTGTTCCGGTTGGCCAAACTCTCGGCATCTTCAATGAGGATGCCCAAATGCGTCATTTTCTTGAACGAGCTGCCTTTGTTTTTGTAGGTTATGCGCACCAGTTTGGCATTGAAGCTATAGGGCGTCATTTTGTTACAAAGCTGGTACACCAAATATTCTTTTTTGATGAGCGCCTCCGATTTTGCATCTCCCTCGATGCAGTGCGTGACCAATTTGAAGTCGTTGAATTGCTGAATGCCATTGGCCAGCAATTCATCTTTGTCAAATTTTAGCTTCAATGGCGGGAAATCGCACATCAAGCGCCTCGACTTGCCCCTTGGGCGCAGCCTTACGGTCAGTTTCTTCGACTGTTTTTTCGACTTTTCCACTTCAATCTGCCCGTACACGTATAATTTGTTCTTGACATTTGCCTTGACGGAGTCGAAATCGGCGGTGATGGTCATTTCCGGGATTTCGTCGTCACTGAATATATCGAAGAGGGCGAGCAAATCGCCTTCTATCGCAGTATCAGCTTGTTGGCCCTTTGCCGAAAGGCTCAACAGCAGCATAAAAAACAAACACAATCTATTGAATGTCAAAAGTTTGCACATTGCGCACATATTTTCATTAAGCCGAAATTGGGGGAGTTCGCAATAGTTGCGGCATCTCGGTACAGAGATGGTAAAGGTATATTTTTTCCCAAACCCAGCAATGTGATGTTAAGATTGAGAAAACAGGTATCCAAATTGCTTGTGTTGCGTTTAATTTTGCGATTTGAAAACAAGGACGGAGCGAATTAAGAAGATGTTACAACCGTTACCCGTTTTATTTGCGTCTTTGCTCCGCAATAAATGAAGAACTAGCCCGGGAAGATTATGCCCGTGGCTTTTAAAAAAAAGTCTGCTTACCCACCTGTTCATTTCCTGAATTGACTTTTACCAGGCTGATACGGCCGTGGCTGTCCATTACTTGCCCATGAAGCGGGTTGTTGCTCATTCGTCGAAAGATGGTGTGGGGACTTGATTGCTTGTGCTGGTAGGTGGGTTGGCGGCGATTGAATTCACACTCTTTGTTTTTTTTGTGTTTGCCCAAATGTTTTTGCCCCGTTGCTCACACGGCAACGGGGCAGGGCTTTTTCTTCAGACTTTCCAGAAGCGCAGCAGCAGCACCTCCGCTGCCAGTGCCAAGAGCGCCACAATGACGCACCATTTCCAAATGACCAGGCCCTTGCTACGGTCGCTGACCACAGCACCAAGGTTGGCATTGGCGGCACTTGTGATGACGCTCATGTTTGGGTTCGCTTTTTCGGTCAAATCTTCTTCGTTCAAATAAGTCAAATCGGACTCCCTGCGGTCGTAATTGAAGGCAAATTTTGACAGCACAGAATCAGGGCTGAGGAAAAAATCGTAGTAGCCAGCTTCCATTTCTTGGCTTTGCAAACCGATGAAAACCTTCGACGCCACTATCCGCTGCTGCGGGATAAACTCCTCAGATACCTGCCCCTCCTTGCTGCCGCCTTTCATTTTATAAACACTCTCGCCGCCCTTCACCTGGTTGTCCGATTCAATGGTCTCGTCCCGCCCGATGGTGTAGGCAATGGGGCGCTTGCGGGCGCTTGAAATGGCCATTTTGTAGAGCATGGGGATAAAAATCTCGCCGCTGTTGGCCAAATTGTTCAGCTCGGTGTTAAGTGGGGCGGCGCAGAGGTAGAGGATGCCCTGCCCTGCCTTGAACTTGCCCAAAAACGTACTGCCATCCCGGTAGGTCAGCAGCTTTTCCTCGCCCCGGCTGGCCGAGTTGCTCAGTTTGAAATTGCCCTTCGTAATGGGCAGTTTCAAGTTGGCCGACTTGTTCTCAAATACATCTTTGAACACAAATTCCTCGGTGTTCACATCTGCCACGTTGCGTTCTTGCAGTTCAAATGCCTGCAATTCATTGGCTGGAATGGATTGCAAAAAGCTGTTGTAAGTGCCCACGTTCGCCGTCTGTGCTGGGAAAACGAGCACGTTGCCGCCATTGCTCACGTACTGCTTCAGCTCCTGCGACAGGCCGCTGGAAACATTGCTGAGTCCGTTGACCACGATGAGTTGGTAGTTGGGAAAATCGGAGTAGGTGATTTGGCTTGCAGCTTGGTTTTTCACCTTGAAATAACTAAGGCCCTTGAAAGCCGCCTCCAAATAAGTACTTGGTGCCAACTCATTGATAACCAGCACATTGATGACCTCCGCCACGTTGTAGGTGAAGAAAAAGTGGTCATCAAATTGCACGGGGAAATCGGTCAGCGCCAACTCGGCCTCGTGCCAGCCCGGTTGCTGGATGGTGACAATCACCGTGTCCAAAACAGAGGAATTGCCGGGGATGCTCATCTCGCCCACGGGCTTGGTTTCGCCGTCGTATTTCACGGTCAAGCGCACATTTTCGGCGGCCTCGCTGCTCCAGTTTTTCACTTTCACAATGAGCGGGTTGGGCTGGCTCAACATCTGCACCGGGGCCTCGAACCACGCACTGTCAATACTCACGTTTTTCTCCTGCACGGACTGAAGCGGTACCAGGTTCACCTGCACGAGCGTGTCCTTGAAATTCTCGAAATCGCACGTGTTTTTTTGAAAATCGGAGATGACATAGCTGACCTTGTTCGAGTTTTTGCCGCTGCCCAGCGCCTGTAGCTGCCTCGTGAGCACCTGCGACATGGGCCTTACCGCTGGCGAAACCTTGATTTCCTCCACCAGTCCGATGGCCTCCTCCTTGCTCACGAGCCGTTGGTGCCTGCCCTCAAAATCATTGGTCAGCACCTGGAACCTGTCCTCCACGGCGTAGGCATCAATGATTTCCTTGGCACGTTGTTTTGCTTTTTCGAGCAAAGGCGCTTCCTCGCTCAATGCGCTCATACTGAACGAGTTATCCACAAAAAGGCTGACGGCATTCTCCCCTTGTTTCACCTCCACATCCTGCGGGATGAAGGGCTGCGCAAAGGCAAAAACCAACATCGCCACCGCTAGGCAGCGGGCCAACAGCACCAGCAAATTGCGCAGCTTGCGGCGTGAACTGGTCTCGTCCTTCACCTCTTTCAGGAACCTGACATTGGTGAAATACACTTTTTTGAAACGCCTGAAATAGAACAGGTGAATGACGATGGGGATAGCCAAAGCGGCCAATGCGAAGAGGAATCCTGGATATAAAAACTGCATGTTGATGTTTGATTCTGAGCCAGTCTTTGGCAAAAGAATGTACGCTTGAAACGCCAAATTGTTGTGCCGCCCGATGCTTGAGCGCCAGTTTGACCCGCAAAAAAGCAATTAATATTTGTTCTTCGCAAAAATGGAGCGGAGCACGATTTGCGCATGTGCTAAAAGATTTGGCCACTGGCCATAGTGCTTTTTCAGCACGGCGTACCTGTCCTTGAGTGATTGCCGGTGCCGCTGTTTCGAGACGCCGCCCGTGAGGTAATTGGCCAAAACCTGCCCCGTGTTGACCGTTTTCCTGCTTTTTTTCAGCACCTCAATCACCCAGTCAATATCGGCAGCCAAGTTGCCGTACATGTAGGCTGGCGCAATTGCCCTTCGGGCAATAAAAGCCTGGTGGCAAACGACCATGCCGAGCCGGAGGCTTTCCCAAGTTAAAGCCGTTGGAAGCTTTTGCGTGGTGAGTTGCGAGCGTGTTCCCAAGTTGTGCCGGGTGAAAGTGACCAAGTTCGTTTCCCCAAAAAAAACATCGGTATCGGGCGTGTATTTGAGCATCATCTTTTCCACGGTGTCGGCCTGTGGCAATTCATCGCCCGCATTGAGG
>JALOMF010000468.1 GCA_025455635.1 Saprospiraceae bacterium
CGAAAAACAGGCGCACGGACTTTGAATTGGTTCGTGATTGAGCCTTTTTTATCCATTAATTTCAACAGAATCATCATGAAAAATATCCTCATTTTCGGGTTAATCCTAGCAAGCCTCACCATGGGCTGCAAAAACGACCCACCCGATAACACCGGAACCACCACTACCCCTGAAACCAGCGGTAGCACCACTGCCATTGACCCATCCACCATCAAGTTCATCTGCCAATCGGCTGCTGAACCAAATACGGATGGGGATGCGCCCCGCCACGAGGTTTTTTTACAAATCGGGAGCAGCAAAGTGAAGGTTGCCGATATTTTGAATTGTGAAATCCTGAACAAGGAATCTTACGAGCAAAACCAGATACCACCAACTGCCATAGCCGCCGTTGGTGGCTGGTGGGCCGGAGCTGGCGACTACCTGTACCTCATCGAGGAAGGTGGGAACTACGTGGTCAAAAAAGGCTTCATCGGCGAGGAAATGGAGGGCAATAATTTCGACTACAAGGCCGTCATGTCGTTTGACAAGAACGGGAACGAGGTTTTTTAATTCCTCCTAAATCCAATCTAAAATAGGGTTCTAGCTGTTTTGGTTTTCTGAATGGAAACCTCGGCTAGAACCCTTTTTTTTTAAATAAATTTCTGAAAATCAAGCAGTTACGTTATTCATCACCTTCGACTGGTGCGCAATACTCTCTTCATGCACCGCCTTCAAAACAGCTTCGATAAACTCCCCGCTCAGGCCCAGCGTAGCGCCTTTTGCCACCGCTTGTTCCAAAATCTCGTTCCAGCGGCTCGGCTGGTAAATGGAGATATTGTTCGACTTTTTGTACTCGCCAATCTGGTCGGCCAGCCTCATACGGGAGCCAAGCAGTTGAAGCAGGCGCTCGTCCAACTCATCAATCTGCTGGCGCAAAAAATCCAGCGATTTCAAGAAGTCGGCGTTGCTCGTCGTCAGCTTGCGGGCGGTCAGGTTGCGCACCATTTCACCATAAACCAAGGGCGTTATTTGTTGTTCGGCATCGCTCCAAGCCTCGTCCGGCGTCGGGTGTACCTCCGTCATCAGGCCATCGTAGCCGAGGTCTAGCGCCTGCTGCGCAATGCGGGCCAGCGTGTCCCGCCTCCCACAGATATGGCTGTGGTCGCAAACGATTTGCAGGTCGGGCATCTGCCGTTTCAGTTCAATGGGCAACTGCCACAGCGGTGAGTTCCTGAAGTTGGTCTCGCCCGGCACCGAGAAGCCCCGGTGTACCGCCGCAATGCGGGTGATGCCCGCCTTCTGGATGCGCTCAATGGCCCCCATCCACAGCTTGAGGTCAGCATTCACCGGGTTTTTTATCAAAACAGGGATGTCCACGCCCGACAGCGCATCGGCCACTTCCTGCACGGAGAACGGGTTCACCGTCGTGCGGGCGCCAATCCAAAGCACGTCCACGCCGTACTTCAGCGCCTCAAAAACGTGCTGCGTCGTGGCCACTTCGGTCGTCACTGGGATGCCCACCTCCTGCTTCACTTTGCGCAGCCAGCCCAGGCCCACCGTGCCCACGCCCTCGAAGCCGCCCGGCTTGGTGCGGGGCTTCCAGATGCCCGCCCGGAAGAGGTCAATGCCCTGGGCCTTCAGCCCGTGGGCGGTCTCCATCACTTGCGCCTCAGTCTCGGCGCTGCATGGCCCGGCGATGAGTATCGGGCGCTCGATTTTGTCGAAAACAGGTTGGAATAGCATGGTCAAAACGGTTGACGGCCAATGGTAAACGGTTGACGGCCAACGGCTGCCGGCCAACGGGTAATTCCGTGCGCCGTCCACCGTGGGCCGTGAGCCGTTGACCGTTGTCCGATGTTATGGTAATATCCTACGGATGTCGTTGGCCTCCACCATCAACTGATGAATAGCCTCAAAATCCTTTTTTATCAACAAACTACGGAAGCGGGACAGCACGCTGATATGCTCATCCAAAACATCCAGCACGTTGTCCCGGTTTTGGCGGAAAATGGGCGTCCACATCTCCGGCGAGCTTTTCGCCAAGCGCACCGTGGAGGCAAAGCCGCTGCTCGCCAGCTCAAAAATTGCCTGCTCGTCCCGCTCTTTTTCCAGCACCGTCAGCGCCAAGGCGAATGAACTAATGTGCGAAATATGCGACACGTAGGCCGTGTGAATATCATGCTCCTGCCCGTTCAAGTGGGCGATTTTCATGCCCAGCGATTGGTACATCCGCTCCACCAACGCCACAGCCTCGGCATCGCTTTTTTCCGCTTCGCAAATGACGGTGTACTTCCCCTCGAAGAGCCTCGGTATCGCCGCCTCGATGCCACTGTGCTCGGTGCCCGCCATTGGGTGCGTGGCCACAAAGCGGCTGCGGTTGGGCAGCGTGTCCACGAGGTCGAGCAGGCGCTGCTTCGTCGAGCCGACGTCCATCACCACTTGTTTTTTTATTTGGGGTAAAATCTGTGGCAGCAGCCCCATCGCCACGTCCACGGGCGTTGCAACGATGACGAGGTCAGCCTTTGCCACGCCCTCGTCCAGTTCGCAAGCCTCGTCAATGATGCGGCGGCGCAGCGCCTTGTCGAGGCTGGTGCGGCTGGCATCCACCCCGATGATGTGGTCTGCAAAGCCGTTCTCCTTGAGGGAGATGGCCATGCTGCCGCCTATGAGTCCGATGCCGATGATGGTTGTGGTCATTTATGCTGTCTTTGCTGATTGAGGTGACATCTTTGCCCACCCAGACACTTTGAACTATCCTCTTCATTTGCCGGGCAAAGGTGTCATCTCAAGTCTTCTGCCCATCTGAGATGACACCATTTTCCGTCACAAGCCTGCTGGGATTGAAAGGCCGTTCCTGGAAAATGATGTCACCTCAGATGCCGCTCTCGAAATTGCCTCTGCAAATACCTCCTCCTTGCTGCACAACGAAATCCGCACATACCCATCCCCATTCGAGCCGAAAATGCCGCCAGGGGTAATGAAGACATGCGCTTCGTTCAGCAGCAAATCCGTGAGTTCATAGCCGCTTAGGTACTGCCCCGGCACCCTCGCCCAAACGAACATGCCCGTGGCCGTTGGGTCGTACTCGCAGCCGAGCAGGTCTAGCAGTTGGCAGGCGAGTTTCCGCCGATTGTTGTAAGTGGCGTTCAAGGTATCGTACCAATCTTGCGAAGCACCCAAAGCCAGCGCCGCCGCCAATTGTACGGGCTTGAACATCCCACTGTCCATATTGCTCTTGAACCGGACGACATGGCTGAGGTAATCCGCCCGTCCCGCCAGCACACCGACCCGCCAGCCTGCCAAGTTGTGCGACTTGCTGAGTGAGTTCAGTTCGAGCGCCATGTCCTTTGCGCCAGCAACCGAAAGTAGGCTAAGATGGTCGTCATTCAGGATGAAACTATATGGATTGTCGTTGACAATCAGGATATTATGCCGTTTGCCGAAGGCAATGAGTTTTTCAAAAAAAGCAGGGTTGGCATGTGCGCCCGTGGGCATGTTGGGGTAGTTCACCCAAAGGATTTTCGCACGGCTGAGGTCGGTTTGCTCCAAGGCTTCGAGGTCGGGCAGCCAGTGGTTTTCGGCGGTCAGCGGCACTTCCACGACGGTTGCGCCAGCTAACTCGGAGGCAGCCCGATAGGTTGGGTAGCCGGGGTTGGGCACGAGGGCCACGTCGCCGGGTTCGAGGAAGGTCATGGCGATGTGCATGATGCCTTCCTTGGAGCCGATGAGCGGCAGCACCTCCGAAGCGGGGTCGAGTTTTACCCCAAAAAACCGCCCGTACCAATCGGCAAAGGCATTGCGAAGCTCCGGTATGCCGACATAGCTCTGGTAAGCATGCACATCGGGCAGGCAACTTTGCTCGCCGAGCAGCTTGCTCACCTCCGGCAGCGGCGGCAAGTCGGGACTGCCGATGCCGAGGTTCAGCACGTCA
>JALOMF010000469.1 GCA_025455635.1 Saprospiraceae bacterium
CTTCCTTGGGCGGGTGAAAAACCTGACAGGCATGCAGTCCATCTCTCTGCAAAACGTGGGGGTTTGGAAGGAGAAAGTCTTCAAGGACCGCAAGGTTCCCGCACCGCCCGACGAAAAGGAACTGTTCCCGTTTGCCGAAGGCGAAAGGAAACCGATGAAGGAAGTGCAGGAGATTTTGGCGCAAAAGCTATTTGACTACAACCAAAAAATCAGGAGACAAGATGCCTGAAAGGCTGCCCTACATACCACCATTCCACCGGATGCTCAGGAGGCTGAAGGCAAACGGCTTCCTGCTCGGTGTGGACACCTACCTGCGGGTGGCAGAGTATTGGCAGGCAGCAGAAACCGATGAGGCACTGACCACCGAGGCACTAAAGGCGCAACTCAGCGCCCTGCTTTGCCGTTCAGCGGAGCAGCAGGAAGTCTTCGGGCAGGTGTTCGACACGTTTTTGCCGAAGGGCATAAAACCTTTGGTAAACGATGGGGAAAGCAAACCAGAACAGGAGCAACGCACTGACCCGAAACCGCCAACGCCCATCAAAACCGACGATAAAAAACGGCCTGAACGAAGCATCCCCGAACGCCCATTTACCCCACCGAACCCTTCGGAAAAAATCGCCCCCGTGCTGCCCCTGCTCAATTTCCCGGAGGAGCCGCTACGGGTCTGGAACCTCACCGAGATGGGGCCAGCGATGACGCCGCTGCAAGAAAAAGTGTGGACGGACTCGACCGAATGGGACGTGCCGGGCACCATCCGGGCCATCACCCGTGCGGGCGGATTTCCGAAGCTGGTCTTCAAAAAACGGAAGCAGGCGCCCCGCTACCTCGCCCTCATCGAGCAGCAAAGCCCACGGGACCATTTGGCGGGCTACGCCGCCGAACTCGTCCGTGAAATCAACCGCCGTGACCTCGAAGCAGAGTTTTATTTTTTCGATAAAAACCCCGGCCACTGTTGGAAGGAGCAGCGGGAGCAGCAAACGCATATCAGCATCGAGCGGCTGCGCAGCGAATGGAGCGGGGCGAGGCTGCTGCTGTTGAGCCATGCCTCGCATTTCGTGAACCCGGCCACTGGGACGCCGAGCAACCTGGCGCTGGAACTCCCCGACGACTTCTCGAACGTGGCGCTGCTGGCCACCAATGCCAACGTCGAATGGGGCGCTGCCGAGCGCTCGCTGTCCAGCCTGCTGCCCGTGATGCCCATGAGCGTGGAGGGCCTCGGCAAGTTGATGGCCGCTTGGAACGGTGCTGCGCAACCGAGTTTCGAGGAGTGGCAGGCGATACTGCCGGAACAGTCGCCGCCCAAGCTCACGGACGGCTACCGCCAGCCCGACCCCTCCGAGGTGTTCATGGAGGTCTATCGCTACCTCGGCAACGAGGCGTTTATGTGGCTTTGCGCCTGTGCGGTCTATCCCGAACTCTATTTCGAGCTGACCTGCATCCTGCACGACGAGGCCATTCCGCTCTCCGCCGACCTAAGCCAGTGGCAGCGGAACGAGCGCTGGAACCAAGCGCTGCGCCTCCTCAGCCGCCTCGAATGGTTCCGCAAGGGCGAGCTGCCCGAAACGCTGGCCGAGGAACTGAAAAAGAACCTGACGCCGGCCGACCTGCTGTTGGTGGAGGGCGAAATCAAGCGGATACTTGCCATCTCGAAGAACCAGGTCAGCGACCAAAGCTATGCCGCTGAGCTTCGCAACGAGCTGTTCGATTGGCTTGCTTCGCAAAGTTTCCGGGTGTTGTGGATTGACGATAGGCCACAGAACAACCAGCAATATCGGGATTCTTGGTCGAAATCGCTGGGCATCTATTTCAAACTGGCGACCACCAGCTCCGAGGCGCACGGCTACTTGAACAACGAGCGATTCGACCTCGTCATCTCCGACCTCGGCAGGCCGGGCGAGGAGCTTACTGGGCAAATCACGCTGGATATCGTGGCGGGGCGAGCACCCGTTGTCTTTTTCACGAACAAGCGGGGGCTGAATCTGCGTGGTAGTTTGCTGAGTGCTGGCGCAAAGGAGGTGACGAACTCGGTGGGCGTGCTGAGCGAATTGGTGCGGGAGGAGTTGCGGAAGAAGTTTCCGTTGATGGAGCAGGTGCCAGAGGTGCCGGATTTGGATTTGTCGGGGCTGGAGAACGTAGCGGAGCATATTAAGAAGCCCAAAAAGGAGAAGGCGGCAACGCAGAAAAAAGCGACCAAGAAAGCACAGCCACCTGCTAATGAGCAAGTGCGCAAAGACCAGGATATGCTGCAAAAGCTGGGCTATTATGAGGGGGAGTTGGACGGGTATAATGGGGTAAAGACGATAAAGGCCATCCAGGCATTTCAGCTATCCCAAGGTCTGATAGCGGATGGGATGGTGGGGCCGGAGACGAGGGGGGCGATGGAGAAGGCGGTGATGGAGTTGTCTGTCAACCAAAATAAACCATATGATTATCTTCGTAATATAGTATCTGATGGGCGTGAAGAAGCAGCATTATACAAACTTTTAGAAACGCATACAGGTAACAATGAAATTATTTTATTGCTAGCTCATTTGAAACATATAGATAACCAAAGAGCAGGCGGAGTTATTCGAGATGAAGAATTTGAATTGCAGATGAATCGAATCAGGATGAACATCTTAAATCTAATAGGTAAAATGGAAGAAGTTGAAGGAGAAGTAGCAACCAATTCTGACAGGTTTGATTTAAAAAAAGACGAATTAAAGAAGGGCGTGATTAATGGGATTGAAGGTTCAATCAAGAAGGTTGCTTCAGCAATTAATGAAAACTCAAAATACAAGCCTTTTATCGCAGAAATATCCGAAAAATATTTTTCAGTAAACCGTTCAGCAATTCAAGGTAGTATTTCTGCTGAAGATGCCTATCGTTCTTATGCCCAAATTCGTCAGCAGCTTTTGACTTTCATTGATTCACTTGAAGAATCTGATTTAAGTCCGCCACGCCAATCTTACAAATAAACGAAACCATACCAAATCAAAAACAATCCACCATGCCCAACCTCTTCGCACTCCTCGTCGGCATCAACGATTACCAGCAGAATGGCAAGACCACCGTGCCCAATCTCACGGGTTGCGTCAATGACATCAACATTTTTGAAGCTTATCTGAAAAAGCAGTTCCCGGAGGCCAACCGGAAAATCGTGAAACTGCTGGAGGGCGATGCCACTTACGAAAACGTCGTCAAAAACTTCGGCCCAGCGCACCTCGCACAGGCGGGGGCGGGCGACATCGTGGTGTTTGCGTACAGCGGTCACGGCAGCCGGGAATTGGCGGCACCGGAGTTCGCCCAATATTTCCCAGAGGGCATGATGGAGACCCTCGTGCTGGCCGACAGCCGCTGGCCCGACCGCTTCGACCTCGCCGACAAGGAATTGGCCGTGCTGATTGACCGTGTGGCCCAAAAAGGGGCGCATGTGGCAGTCATCATGGACTGCTGCCATTCGGGTTCCGGCACCCGCAACCTGGATGATTTCTCGCTCGGCAGAACCCGCCAAGCCTCCGACCGAACGCAACCCCGGCAGCTCGCCCATTACCTTGGTGGCCATTTTGCGCAGCATCCAAAGGATTTCCACCTACCCGCCAGCCGCCACGTGCTGCTGGCCGCCTGCGACAAAAAGGAAAAGGCGCACGAGACAAGGAACAGCCGGGGATTGTTTTCCACCATTTTGATGGGGGTTTTAAACGAACCCCATTACCAGCAAGGGATTTCGTACACGCAATTGCTCACCGAAATCAGGCACAGGGCCGCTAGGAAAACCAGCGCACAGCATCCCCAGATTGAAACTTACGGCTATTTCAATGGCCTGCAAGGCTTCCTCGGCATGGGCAGCCCTGCGCCGGATGTGCCCGTCAAAGTGTTTCACAACGATGGAAAATGGAACGTGACGATGGGGGCGATGTCCGGCCTG
>JALOMF010000470.1 GCA_025455635.1 Saprospiraceae bacterium
GGGTGTTGAAAAATGCTTTTATCCAATCCTCCTCCGCCACTGCGATGTTGAAACTGGGGTCGGGGTCTTGCCCGGCCGTCATGCTGAGTAGGTCGTGGATGGTCAGGGCGGCGAGGTTCGGGCTGACCTGCTCCGGTGCTTTTTCTGGAAAAAACGAAACCACCTTGTCCGTCAATGCTATTTTCCCTTCGCTCACAGCGAAGCCGACTGCCGTGGCGGTGAAGCTTTTGCTGCAAGAATAAAGCGTGTGCCGCAGGTCGGCCCGGTAAGGCGACCACCAAGCCTCGGCCACCACTTGGCCGTGCCTGAGCATCATGAAGCTGTGGAACTCGTGCTTGCTGCCCTCGATGGCTTGCAGGAAATTGAGGATGGATTGGCTGCTGATGCCCTCGGCTTCGGGGGTGCTGCGGGGCAGTTTCGTGGTGGCAGCTTGGCCAAAGACAGCGCCTCCAATGAGTTGGAAAAGGAGCAGAAATACAAAGAACGGACGCAGGTTTTTCATTTTTATACCTTTTTGTTTTGCACCAAAGGTAAGCAGTGAGATGAAGTTTTTTCCATTACCTCACTTCATACTTCGCAAGCCCCCGCATAAACCCCATCTCGTTTTCCCCGCCAAAAATGGTTACCACCTTGCCAGCACCGGGGTCGGGGAAGCGAAGGGAGACCCAGCCACCGTCCGTCAGCTCGGCGGTCACGGTCAGGCGATTCGTGTCGTTTACCAAAACCCGGTAATACTTGGGGGCGTTGGCAAACTTGAACTTGATGATGCGCTCCTTGCCATTTTTTTCTGCTGTCGGCGAATAATCGAGCACTGGGTAGTCGCTCTGGCCGTACTGTACCAAGGGCTGGTCGGCGAATTCCTTTTTGCCCAAAGGCTGCTCCAGCAACTGCCATTTCACGCTGTCGGGCAGGTGGTTTTGGGCAAAAAACGCTGGCGGCGTATCGAAATAGCCCCTGTTTTTCTGCTTCATGAATTTGTCGCCATCCACCGAGCCAGCGCCCCAGGTCGCATCAATCAGGTGCCATTTGCCGTCCCATTTCACGGCGTTCCAGGCATGTGGGTTGTTGTGGATGGAGCGGTAGGGGCGGTTGAAATCCCTGGCGTCGCCCGTCACGAAGGCAGCTTCCAAGCCCACGGCATCGCACATGGCCTTGTAGATTTTGCTGTAATCGGCGCAGACGCCTTTTTTGCTTTTGAAAGATTTGGCCAACTGCTTGTCCTGCCATTCCTTGGCTTTGGCCTCCATTTCTTCCTTGGTGCGTGCTTCGATGCGGGGGTGCTTGGGCGGGTTCAGGTATTTGTCCACGTCGTAGCGGAAATTCTCGGTCAGCCAAATGTAGAGCGCCCGTGCTTTTTCTTTTTCGGTGGAAAAAGGCGCTGTCAATTTAATGGCCAAGTCTTCCGGGCTTTCGTAAGCTTGCTCGAAATTGCTCGCAAACGAATCCACGGCGAAGTATTCCGCTTGCGCAACGAGCATTTGCGCAGCCAAGCAAAAGGATAGGAGGGCAAGTGTTTTTTTCATAAAATGAGGTTTGTCGAAATGGCTAATCACTGCCCATTCTTCGCCGCTTTTGCTTTCAGAATATGGTCAACCACCTCCGCCAATTGCTCGGCCCCGATGCGCTTCGAGAGGATGGTCTTGTCGGCGTCCAGCACGTAAATCTGCGGGGTGGACTTGATGTCGTAAACCGTCTTGTAGCGGCTCCGGTGGTACGGGTCAACATAGTTGAAAAACACGTCCATTTCCTTTTCAGCGATGGTGGTCCAGCATTTGTCCACTTCCTTCATGGTGATTTCACCAGCGTCGTCACGGGTGGCGAGGGCTGTGCAGATGGCAAAAACGGCCACGTTCTTGTCCTTGTAGTCCTTGGCGAACTTGACCATGTCGGGCATTGATTTCTTGCAATGGCCGCAGTCGGGGTCCCAGAAGAACAGCACGGTCAGCGGCGATTTGAAGTCGTGGAGCATGGTTTTCACGCCCTGCTGGTTCTGCATTTCAAGGTTAGGCGCCACCTTGCCGATGAGCAGCGGGGCGAGCCTGTCGGCGTTTTCCACGATTTTTTTCAACTGGTCGGCATCCGTCCAAGGGGCCAGCCCTGCCTTGTAGTATTTCTGGCCGATGTGGACGTACACGGCGTCCATGCCCACGATGTTCGACTTGGCATATTGGTTCAGGAAGTGGATGAGGTAGAACTTGAAATTGTCCTCGGCAGGCCGCATTTTTTCCAAAATATAGTCCACGCCGATGATGATGGAATCGGGGTGCTGCACGGTCATTTTGTTGATGAAATGCTCGACTTTGGGCAAGAGGAAGGGCGTGCGCACCATTTTAGGGTCGGCAAGGTTGAAATTGTCGAACCAGTGCGACCGCAACCAGTAGAAGGATTTCAGCTCTTTTTCCTTGTCGTCGCCCTCGAACTTTGGCGGCTCCACGGGCGTATTCGACCGGATGACCATTGCTGTCATGGTAGTCGGGTACTTGGCCACCAAATCCTTTTGGTACTTGCTCACTTCTTCGTCCAGTTCCTTGATTTTCTCCTCGATTTTGGCCTTTTTCTTCTCGTCGTCCTTGGCTTCTTCGAGCTGTTTTTTGAATTCATCGGCTTTTGGCCTGCGCTCGCTGATGTAGTTCAGGTATTCGTAGAAGCGTTTGTTGTCCTCCGAATTGGTGATTTTCATGCTGCCAGCGAGGTCGGTGAGCTTGGTTTCGAGGCCAAACCACTGGTTGTTGTCATCCACGAGGATTTGGACGAACTGGTTGTCGGGGGGCAGTACGAGGAGGTACATCCCGCCGGCTAGTTTTTCGTTGCCCTCGAAATAAAGCCAGCCGCTGGGGTCCACGTAGGCTGTGTCCTTGATGTATTGCTTGTCGCCAAAATAGTAGCCGAGGTAGGCTTCTTTCTGTTGAAAGCCCTCAATTTTGGCCTTGATTTGAAAACCAACTTTTTGCGAAAAAACCATTGCCGGAATGGCAAAAAGGGAAATGAAAACGGCTAAAACTTGCTTCATTTTACTTGAATTAGTTGCGGGTTTTAAAAAGAGAATAACCAATGCAAAATTACATAGTTGACGCATTAGCCAAAAAAACGAAAACCCCGCATGCTTGTTGCGGGGTTCCCATTCGTAAATCGTAAATCGTAAATCGTAAATCGTAAATCGTAAATCGAAAAATCGCCTTACATTTTATTCGCACCCGTGAACAACCGGCTCCAGTTGATGCCGTTGGCGATGCTACCGTTTTTAGTAGAGAACCAGATGAACAGCGGCTTGCCCACGATATGGTCTTCCGGCACGAATCCCCATACCCGGCTGTCCTCGGAGTTGTGGCGGTTGTCGCCCATCATCCAGTAGTAGTTCATCTTGAAGGTGTAGCTGCTGGCTTCTTGTCCGTTGATGAAGATTTTGTCGCCCTTCACTTCCAGTTTGTTGCCTTCGTAAATGGTGATGACCCGACGGTAAAGCGATATGTTTTTGGGGCTGATGGCCACCGTTGCGCCTTTTTTCGGGATATAAACCGGGCCGTAGTTGTCGTTGGCCCAGCCGGGGAAATTTGCTTCGTCGTGGGGGAAGAGGGCGCCGGGACTGCCAATGCCAAAGTCGTAGTTTGTTATTGAAACAGTTGGATACTTTGACTTAATTTTTTCGATTGCAGTGGCGCTCAAAAAAAGTTTTCCCGATATCAATTTCCCACTTTCGTAATCAATGCCAAACTCAGAAAGATTGGCAATAGTCATATTATATTCTGGAGAGACAGTCAGTTGGTACATTTCCCCTTTTTGCGCTAAAGTGACAGCGTTTTGGTATTTTGTGCTAAGTATTTGCACAGATTTTGCGCTAGTCCAGTGAATGGACTGCAAGAACGTCGCGTAAATGTCCTGTGGTCACTGGCGACCGCGCCCGCGC
>JALOMF010000033.1 GCA_025455635.1 Saprospiraceae bacterium
TGGGCATTGAAAAGGATTTCGAGGCCAAAGGGCTAAACATCCCAATTAAAAAACCTCGCAAAACCAAGGACAGCCCTGGGCCAAAGTTGACCGAGGCCCAAAAGGAACACAACAAGGTCGTAAGCCAGACAAGGGTATTGGTAGAGCATGCCATCGGCTCCATGAAATTTTTCAAAATCCTTCGGGAGGATTATCGAAACCGACGTGACGGCTTCGATGACTTGTCAATAGAAATTTGTGCTGGACTTCACAATTTGTATATCAAGCACAAACTCGGTTGAATTTTTCTAATTTTTGAACATCATTACACATATTTAAAATTTTTTATAAAAAAAATACCACTTTTTGAAAAGCTGGTACTTTTCTTGCCTACACATAAGCGATTGCCACCATACAAACAGGAGATTAAACCAACTAGAGAAGACAGAAATTCGCATTTTTCCTCCTATGTTCCTAGGGTTTTTTGAGAAAAGAGAAGACACATTTCATTGATAGTGCTTGAGCGGCCAATTGATGCGGATGGTGGGCTAAGGGCCATCCTGCAAGGTGTGGGCTATTACCACCGTTCATTTTGATTGGCAGCGGGCTACAAAATTTTACCCGGAACATGAGATTGCTACACATCCTATCCGTATCCGTACTATTCCTATTGCCGAAGGCGGCAATGGCAAACCACATTTCAGATTACGAGCAACAGCTCTTCCTCAACACATGGGCAAAGCCCGCAGTGGAGCAGATGGGGCTGTACGGCGTGCCTGCCAGCATCACCATTGCGCAAGCCATCTTGGAGTCGAACTGGGGCAAGAGCAGGCTGGCCCTGCTCAGCAACAATTTCTTCTGCATCAAGGCCAACAACGGCTGGGCTGGCCCCATCGTCAAGCACATGGACGACGAGCAGGACTCCTCCAGCTTCCGCCAGTACCTGAGCATCGAGGAATCATTTCACGACCACTCCAAGTTCTTGCGGGAGAACATCCGCTACCGGCCCCTCTTCTTGCTCTCGCCCACCGACTACCGAGGCTGGGCCAAGGGGCTGAAGGATTACGGCTACGCAACAGCCTCTGACTACGACACCAAGCTGGTCGCCATCATCGAGAAATATGGCCTTTACAACTACGATGCGGCGGTGCCCGTGGAGCAGATTCAAGCGCTGGGCCTCCCGTTCGGCGACCTGGACGAGGTGCAGGCAGCTCAGTTGGAGCCGGTGTCGGCAATGGCGGTGCCCAGCTACGTGCAGCCTGCTTCGGCCATCGCTGCTGCGCCTTCGGCAAATGCCAATGCGGCGGTGTTGAGCATGCCCGTGTTCGATTTGAGCAGGGCGCAGTTGCCGGATGTGCCGACCAATCCAACGGTCGTCTCATCAGACTTCAAGGCCAGCCAAATCAAAATGATTTTGCCGAAGTCGGCGACTAGGTTTCAGTTGCGCAGGTAGTTGCGCCAGCAAAAAGCGCTCAAGGGATAACAAACCGGGCACAAAGTGCATGCCACCGCCTTGCGAAAAAATTCGCAGGACGGAGGCAGCGCTTTGTGCCATTTTTTTGTTTAAAAGGGCGGATTGGCCGCTCATTTAAAGCTGTTTACAGATTTGAAAAAAAAAATTTGTCAGCGGGAAATCCAAAGTTTCCTACCTTAGCGGCCGATTTAAAAAGGCGTGAAAGCGCCGAGACAGCATTTATCATCCCATGAGCATTTTTTTACCTATGCAGCCGATTGTAGTCCTTTTACAGACCCATCTCCATCTACCTACTTTTCCCCGGCAGGCCGCCATTTCGCCACCGGGATGCCCTATGTTCTCCATGAATGTACGACGAGGCTGATACTGTGGACCTTCGGCCTAACGCCGTTGGGGTGTCAACCTAATTCTGTTTTTGTCGTAGAAGAAAACTGCATCGCTTCACAGGTAGAGAATCCTGGAATCCCAAGTTATTTTAAATTTTAAACTGGAAAAAAACGAGGTATGACGAACCGATTACTCCTCAAGTGGCACTTGCGACTATTCTTCGCAATCGGCCTAATCCCATGTGCATTGCAAGTCTTCGCTCAATGTGCGTGTTACACATCCAATGGCATGGCTTGCAACGGTAACTATGCCCTCAGCAACGGTAGCACAGGAACTTTCAACCTCAGCTACAGCGGCGCTGACACGGTCTATGTGGGGCCGTCGTGCAGCGCCCCGCTACAGGTGGGCACCAACCAAGTACAGGCCAACCTGCCTCTCGGCTTTTCTGTGGACAACTACAACTCTGGCGGCTACTCGCCCGGTGCGCTGGTGCCCGCTGGTACCGTGGTCACTTACCATTATTGGATTATCAAGCAGTTGGCCAGCCCGCCAACGGTGGTGAGCACTGACACTATCTGTTTCACTATCCACTTCGTGGATACGGTTCCTCCTGACATTGACATCAACCTGACCAACGGCGTAGCCACTTGCGAAACAGACAATTACCCGGCGTGGCTTCAGGCTCAAATGGACTCGCTCGAAGCCAACAAGGCTGGCTTTGACAACTGCGGCATTGACACCATTTACAACAACGGCCCCGCCAGCTTCACCAGCAACTGCGGCTCCATCACCGTCACCTTCACTGTGGTGGACGTTTCCGGCAATACGGACACCGCCACCGCCACCTACACCATCACCGACAATACGCCGCCCGTCTTGGCCGGCGTCCCAGCCAATGTGATGTTGGATTGCGACGACCCCATTCCCGCAGTGGCTACCGTCACTGCCTCCGACAACTGCGCCACCGGCTTGGTGCCGACATTTAGTGCGATAAATTCTCAGTCGTCCAATATTTCCACCTGCAACCACTACGACTACTCCATCGTGCGCACTTGGACCGTGAGCGATGGCTGCGGGAACACCGTGTCGCAGTCGCAGACCATCAACGTGGAGGATACAGAGCAGCCGCTTTTCAACATCCCCGCCGACGTGACGGTGAACTGCGGTACTCCCGTGGACACCCTGACCCTCGGCTCCTACAGCAGCTTGTCGGACAACTGCTCGCTGAGGTTCAACATCAGCATGAGCGACGTGACCAACAACGGTTCTTGCCCGCAAGAAAGAACCATCCTGCGCACATGGACCATCTCAGACCCCTGCCTCAACACCACTACCAAAACGCAGACCATTACCGTGCAGGATACCATTGCCCCTACGGCGGTGTTCCCTGCCGATATTACGGTTGACTGCGCAAACGCTGGAAACATCAACATCACGGGCGTGCCAACGATGATTGGCGACAACTGCGACAATGCCGCTTTTTATACCCAATTGCCCGATACCCTCGTGACGGGCAGCTGCGACCATAGCTATGTGCTAAAGCGCCCCTGGCTCGTGCAGGATGCTTGCGGCAATTCCATTGAAGGGCTACAAATCATCACCGTCACCGATAACATCCGACCAGTCGTGGGCACCGCTGCGCAAAACCGCACGATTGCCTGTGACGATGCCGTGAACGCCGACAGCGTCTTCAATGCATGGGTGGCTGCGCACGGCAACGCCGTCGCTTCTGACAACTGCACCAGCAACGCCGACCTCAGTTGGTTTGCTTACAATGCTGGTACCAACGTGAACGCCAATTTGGCTGCGCCAAACTGCACCAGCCCAACCGTCGGTGTGTACCGTACCCGTACCGTTGACTTTATCGTGGTGGACAAATGCGGCAACCGGGACACCACCACCGCTACCTTCACCGTGTCGGACAACACCGACCCGGTGCTGGACAACTGCCCCGACGACATCGAGGTGGACAACGACCCCGGCCTCTGCGATGCCACGCTGACCTTGGCCCTGCCGTCCATCATCGAGGAGTGCGGCAACGTGTCAGCTGCCCAGAATTTTTCGCTGACGCAAACGCTGACCATCCCCAGTGGGCTAGACCCCGTGGAGACGCCAGTGAATGAACTCGTGTTCAACTTCGGGGTGCCCGGCCCACCGTTCGTGGCCACTACCAGCGCCAACCTGGTCATCCGCCTCAACAACGTGGACTCAGAAGAGCCTACCGAGTTTTTCATGGTCTATGGTGAAAACGGTGGCGTACTTGGCCCCGTGGCCCGCACACCCGTGCAATGCTCAGATACGATGACGACCTTCGTGCTAACCGCTGCGCAGGTGAATGCTTGGGCCGCCGACGGCGTGCTCACACTGACCGTGCGCCCGAACATTCCGGTGGGGCAGCCAGGCCGTTTTTCCATCAACCCGATTTGCCCCAATGGCTCGGTGACTGCCAACCTCAGCTACACGACCGAGTTCCCTGCCAACCTCAAGTTCGAGTACAGGCTAAACAGCAGCGCCCGCACCCTCGTGTCGCCGATTGCACCCGTGACCGAAACATTTGAGCAAGGCACGACCGTGGTGACCTACTACTTCACCGACTGTGCTGGCAATGAATCTACTTGCAGCTTTGACGTGACTGTGGAAGACAACGAGGCCCCGGCCATCGCCTGCCCTCCGAACATCAACCTGAACCTTGACCCCGGCGAGTGTACCGAATCTGTGTTGATTCCGCTTTTCACCAATATCACCGACAACTGCGCCGTGACCACCCCTACCACGCAGTCGCAGCCAGTTGACTCGATTGGGCGGTTGATTACCTTCGACTACAACCCGAACCTGAACGACTACCTCGCCAACGACAAGACCTTCACTTTCACGGGCCTACAAGGCAACGCCTCACCGGGCAACGTGCAAATCATCATCACCCTCCAGGGCGATGTGGATTCAGTGGGGGCTTATTATGAAATATTTGACCAAGATGGCAACCTGCTCGGCACAACGGCCAAGGGCCAGCCACACGTGACTCCCGGCGACTGCAACACGCCCAGCACGGCGGTGTTCGACATCCCGGCTACCACCTTCAATGACTGGGCCGCCGCTGGCAACATCACCGTGACCGCCGTATCCTACCAGAGCTACCCGATACCACCTGCCGGGCCGGGCTGGGGCATCAACCCATGCACCCCAGCGGCCGTGACCGCCGATGGCGACACCGATGGCAGTTACATGTTTGCGACCATCAGCTACGAAAGCATCTCGCCTACATTCGAGGCAACAGGCGCAACGACCATCAGCCAAGTGACGCTGACCCCACCCTTGGAAGCTACCAGCTACACCCTGAACCAGGGCGTGACGACCTTCACCTATGGTGCTACCGACTTGGCGGGCAACGATGGCAGTTGCTCCTTCACCGTCACGCTGAACGACGTGGAGCCACCGACCGTGAGCTGCGGCCCAACTTTCATCGAAATCAATCCTTCGGGCATTGTTTCACAAACAATACTGCCCGCCGATATTGACCTCGGCAGCACCGACAACTGCGGCATTGCGTCCATGACCGTGACGCCAAGCTCCGTAACCTGCAACGATGAACTGACCAACCCGAACCCCGTGACCCTTACCGTCACCGACGTTTCGGGCAACGTCACCACTTGCAACACCTTCGTGAATGTAACCGTGCTCGGCCCAGAGCCAACCGTTTCGAGCACTTGCGGCAGCGCCGATTTGTCGTTGTTCGCCAATCCGCCAGCAGCGCCCGGCGGCGGTTCCATGCCATACCAGTACGTTTGGTACAACCCACAGGGTCTGGCATTTGCCTACACGCAAAACCCCGTGATTCTGGATGCGAATACAGGCAACCTCGGCTTCTACAATGTAGTGATTCAAGGCTTGACTGGCTGTGACGCCGTGGGCGTGGTGCAAGTGACTTGCGACATGCTTCCGCTGCAAAAGCCGACCTTGCAAACTGCCGACGCCGTCATCTGTTCATCGGAGAACGTGCAGTTGAACACGCCGACTGTTTGCGGCAGCACCGTTATTTATAAATGGTACAGTGGCAACGCCCCCGGCGTGCTCATCGGCACCACCACCGTGCCTAACTTTTCCATGATGCCGCCCGCTTCGGGCATGTTCAATTTCTACGTCGTGGTGGAGCGCAACGGCTGCCCGTCGGCACCTTCTGACCCCATCACCATTACGGTCGAAGACACACCGACGCCGATGCCAGCCCCGACGAGCATCATCATTTGCGAAGGCGAGCAAATCCAGCTCAACTCCATCAACAACAGCGCTGGCACTACTTGCCGTTGGACGGGGCCATGCGGCTACGAGTCGTTCAGTTGCAGCCCAGCCCCGATTGTGGATGCCACGCTTTGCAACAGTGGCATCTACTCCTTGGTTGTGAGCCGCAACGGCTGCTCCTCCCTGCCTGCCAACGTGGCCGTGACCGTGGTGAGCCAGCCAGCACAGCCGTTCATCTCCAACTCTACCAGCCAGAGCACACCAGCTTGCGAAGGCGAGACCCTGACCTTGACTTCGACGGTGGTTGCTGGCGCAATGTCGTACCTGTGGACTACGCCGACCATGGCCACCATCAGCACCGCTACCAACGTGCTGACCGTGCCTGACGCCAATATCGTGCAGCACCAAGGCACTTGGACGGTGCAGGCCATCGGCAACCCATGCGTTTCTGACGTCTCGCTGCCTGCCACGGTGTTCATCACCACGCCACCTGAAGCCATTTCGGCAGCAGCCAACCCTGCGGCGGTTTGCGAAGGCCAAGACGTGCAGCTTTCGGCTTCTTCTGCTTCGCAAAATGTGAGCTTCCTCTGGGATTACCCGAACAGCACACAGACCAGTGCGCTGCAAAATCCAGTGATTACGAACGTGAACACCAACAACGGCGGCATCTACGTGCTCACCGTGACCAACCAGTTCGGCTGCGCTCATGTGCGAACGGCCCCGTCAACGTGAACTTGGTGTCAACCTTGTTCCCAATCGACAACGGCAGCTACCAGTACCTCTGGACTGGCCCCAACGGCTACTCCTCGGTGAATGCGACCGCTACCATCCCGAATGCAGTTTTCAGCAACAGCGGCACCTACACGCTGGTAGTCACCAACGCGCAAGGTTGCAGCTCACTGCCAGCCACGCTGAACGTGGCCATTCCGCAGATAATCGGCACACCGACGCCGCCAGCTGGCATCATCAACCCCTACTGCGTAGGTGACGACGTGACGATTACGACGGCTGCATTTGTTGGCAACAACGTGACCTATATTTGGCACACGCCGTCCGGCAACTACACGACGAGCACGCCCTCATTGACCCTCAGCGACTTGAACGTCACCGACTCTGGGCCTTACAACGTCAACTACAATGTCAATGACTGTATTTCACCAACCTCTGGCTCGGTGGAACTGATAGTGAACCCCGCCCCATCCGTGCAGGTAGTGAGCAATAGCCCAGTCTGCGAAGGCGAAGTGCTGGAACTGAGCGTCAACTGCACCACGGGAGCATCTTACGAATGGACTGGGCCTGGTGGCTTCAGCTCATCCGTATGTAATCCAATTGTGCCCAACGTCAACCCTGCCCTCAATGCAGGCACCTACACCGTTCGCAAGCGGGTGAACGGCTGCTGGTCGAACATCATCTCCGTGAACGTAATCGTGAACGAGGAGCCGGAAGTGCCAACCGCCGTCAACGCTGGCCCTTATTGTGCCAACACCGACAACGTAATGCTCAGTGTGACCGCCAACTCAGCCACGCCCGGTGCGAGCTATGCTTGGTTCGACCTGAACGGCCAGCCGCTCGGAGCAGCATCGCCTTCCCTCAACTTCCAATTGCCAAACCCGACCCAGTACGGAAATACCACGCAGGACTTCTACGTGGTGGCAAGCCTGAACGGCTGCAACTCCACCCCTTCGGTGCCTACAGCCGTGATGCTGAACACCGTGCCAGCCAACCAAGCTGAGGCAGGTGTGGACATCGTGGGCTGCGAGGATGACATCGTCAACCTCTCGGCCACCGTGCCGACGGCTGGCACTGGTTTCTGGACCTTGGTGAGCGGAAATCCTGCTGGTATCGTGATTGCCAACCCTGACCAAGCCACCACCACGGTGGATGGCATCGTGGCTGGCCAAGACTACGTCTTCCAGTGGGCACTATCGAACGGGGCTTGCGAGAGCTACTCGACCGACGAAACGGAAGTATTCCTGGATGTGCTTGAAGATGCCGATGCTGGCGATCCTATCACGGTTTGCTTCGCAAACACTGTCAACCTGAACGCTTCGATGCCAGCTTCCAACATCGGTGCTTGGACGCAGCCAGCCTCACAGGCGAGCCTCGGCGTCACCATCGTTGACCCAGCCGACCCTGAAACACAGGTGACTGGACTCGTGCCCGGCAACCAGTACGTGTTCACTTGGACGATTGACGGCGGCTGCGGCATGTCTTCCGAGCAGTTGTTTGTGACGGTGAGCAACGAGGAGGCATCCGCAACCTTGAACGGCGTTTCATCCATCAGTGTGGACGAATGTGGCGAGGCAGCAGGGCAATGCGCCCAGTTGACGGCCATTGCTCCGCAAAGCCAAATCGGCGAGTGGAGCAGCCCGAACCCGAACATCACATTTGCGCCAGCAACCAATGCGGCTACGCTCGCCTGCAACTTGGAACTGGGCGAGAACGTCCTCGTCTGGACGATAAACGGCGGCGCATGTGGCCACCATTCCGTTGACTCGGTCATCGTTGACTACGGGTTTATCGAACTGGTTGCCAATGACGATGTGGTCACGGTGCCTTTCCTTGAAAATGGCTTGGTCAGCGTGCAGACCAACGACGTGATGCCTATCAACGCCGTAGTCACTTTGCTCAACGAGCCGTTGCATGGTACTATCGAGGAAGGTCAGGATGGCGTTTTCACTTACGAGCCAGCCACTAATTACGTCGGCGAAGACGTGGTGGAATACTCCATTTGCATTGCGGATTGTAGCTGCGACACGGCAACAATCACGTTCAATGTAGTGCTGAAAGGAGATGGTGCCTGTGAAGTGCCTTCCATCATCACGCCGAACGACGACGAGATGAACGATGCCTTCATCGTCCCATGCTTGGCAGAACTGGACAAGTACCCGAACAACTCGGTCGGCATCTTCAACCAGTGGGGCGATGAGGTTTTCCATGCTTCGCCGTATCAAAACGACTGGAGGGGAACCTTCGACGGCGAGGACTTGCCGCCAGCGACCTATTTCTACATCATCGACCTCGGCAACGGCGATAAACCAATGGCCGGCTATCTAATCATCCAGCGATAAAAACATGATTGTTGAATTGCTGTATTGTTAAATTGTTTCTGACAACAAGCCTAGCAATACAGCAATCCAACAATGCATCAATTCATTTCAACAATGAAAAATATAATCACCACCTTCATATTCCTTGTGGTTTGCTTCGCAACGGTGCATGCACAGCAACAGCCCCACAATACGCAGTTCATGAACTACAGGCTGGGCTATAACCCTGGTTTTGCGGGCAGCCAAGAGGCACCTTGCATCACCTGCCTTTACCGCCAGCAGTGGTTGGGCTTGGATGGTGCCCCGTCCACGGCCGTCGCCAGCTTCAACATGCCGCTGAACAACCAACGAGTGGGTATCGGGGCCAACCTCATGCGCTACTCCATCGGCATCACCACCACCTACAACGCCGACTTGGCCTACTCCTACCGGGTACGCCTCGGCAAGGGCATGCTCGGCATCGGTGTGCAAGGCTCGCTCCGCTCGATGGAGCAGGACTTCGGCAAAACGACCGCTACCCAGCCAAAGGCCGAGGATGGCAGCATTCCCGCTGGCACCCGCAGCAAGCTGCTTTTCAACTTCGGAACTGGGCTTTACTACAACACAGAGAAATTCTACCTCGGCCTCTCTGCCCCACGCCTCTTGGAAAACAACGTTGACTACACCGACTCCGACATCATCATTTCGAGGGAAGTACAGCACCTTTACCTCATGGGAGGCGTGTCGTTGCCCATCAACGAGACGTTGGCGCTGCGCCCACAGGGCTTGCTGAAATACGCCGCCAAGGCCCCTGTCAGCTTCGATGCCAACCTGAGCTTGGTCGTGCAGAACCGCTACATCGTAGGGGCTACCTACCGTACTGGCGGCAACCAAGTGGACGGCATCGGCGAGTCGGTGGACCTGCTGCTCTCTGCCCAATTGACGAGCAATATCAATTTCGGTATTTCCTACGACATCACCTTGACCGACATCAAGGACAGGTCAAATGGCAGCATCGAAGCTTCTGTGCGCTACTGCCTCGGCAAGGCTGAAGGCGGCGAAAAGGAGTACGTGAACCCCCGGTTTTTCTAACCGAGGTAGGCGAGACGTTTTATACTAAACTCCGTCTTGATGGAGTTATTGGGGTTGAAATTCGGGATAGCTGCGCATCAGCGGCTATCCCGCCCCCCCAAGCCTTCCCTATTCACCACAACCAATGGGTCGTCCATGAAAAAAATCCAGTTCTTGCTTTTTTTGGTGTTGGCCGTGCCAGTATGCTTGCTGGCGCAACAACAAAGCTCAAAGTCCAAAAGCTCGGACAAGCTCTACGAAAAAGGTACCATCAAGCGGGAAATCGTGCTGCACAATGCCAAAGGCATCAACACGGGCAGCTACGAGTTTTCCCCAGCCTTTTACCAGAACGGCATCGTTTACGTGTCGTTCTACAAAAACGGGCCGATAGACCCCAACACGGGCAAGCCGTTTTTCGAACTTTTTTATGCTGAAATGGATGGGCAATACCTCCCGCAATCGGGCCGCTCATTTTCCATCAACCTCAACTCGCAGGTACACGAAGGCCCGGTCTCCTTCAGCCGGGACAACAACAAAATGTACTTCACCCGCAACAACCTCGAAGGCGGCATCGCCAAGGCGAACGCCAAGCGGCAGGTGACCATGAAGGTTTATGAGGCAACGAGAGGCCCACTGGATTGGGAAAACATCCGCCCGCTGCCCTTCAACAACGACGACTATACCTGCTTCCACCCGTCGCTCTCCGCCGACGGCAACCGCCTGTTCTTCTCCTCCGACATGCCCGGCGGCTACGGCGGCTACGACCTCTACTACGTGGAGAAAAAAGCCGACGGCTGGGCGAAGCCCATCAACCTCGGCCAAGACATCAACTCGGCGGGCAACGAGGTATTCCCGTTCCTGCACGAGTCCGGCACCCTGTTCTTCTCCTCCAATGGCAGGGGCGGCGAGGGCGGCCTCGATATTTTCAGCATTGACATCAGTGGTGAGCAGTGGGGCGAGCTTTCCAACCTCGGCACTCCGCTCAACTCCGCCAACGATGACCTTGGCTTCATCATCAACCCCGAAGCTACCCGTGGCTACTTCGCCAGCGACCGTGCTGGGGGAAGCGGCGACGACGATATTTACATGTTCGAGGCCGATGGCTCCATCCTCGAAGAAGGGGCTGGCCCAGTGCTCAATGCCGCTATCGTCGCCTACGACGCCGCCACCAACGAACGCATTTCCGATGCGGGCGTCCGCCTCTTCCAGCAGCGGGAAGACGGCTTCATGGAGGGCAACGACCTGTACGACGTAGAACTTTTGCCTTCGGAAAACGGCGAGCTGCGCATGAAGCTCGTGCGCAAGGATGCCAGCGACCTCGGCGAAGCCTCCATGTTCACCGACGTGAACGGCACGGTGGCCAGTTCCCTGCGCCAAGGCAAAAAATATTTCGTGCTGGTGACCAAAGATGGCTATAACGATGCCGAGATGCAGTTCGTGGCGGGCGACCAAACCGAGCAGACCGTTCGGGTGCCGCTCACTTCCCGCACCTGCACCCCGCTGGACGGCCTCGTGTCGGTGCAGGGCTACAACACTGCCGTGCCGAACGCCCTCGTGCGCATCGTGAACCAAGCCAACGGCGAGGAAAAGCTCGTGCGCTCCAGTGCCAACGGCAATTTCGAGTACTGCCTGCCCGCCAACGGCGACTTCGTGCTGACGGCTGAAAAAACAGGCTACAACCCCGCTACTTCCAAGGTTTCCACCAAGAACCTGCAAGGCAAGCAAGACCTGGACGTAAACCTGAAACTGCTGCCGCTGGAAGGCAACGAAAAGGTGGTGAAGGAACCCATCCGGGAGGGCAGCGTGATTTTGCTGGAAAACATCTACTACGATTTCAACCAGTACATCATCCGCCGTGGGGCTGGCGAAGAACTGGATGCGCTGGCGCAATTGATGAAGCAGTACCCCAGCATGGAGGTGGAGCTGACCGCCCACACCGACAGCCGTGGCAACGACCAGTACAACCTAGAACTTTCGCTGAAACGGGCCGAATCGGCCAAGCGGTACCTCATCCAGAAGGGCATCCGGGGCAACCGCATCAACGCCTTCGGGCAAGGCGAGACGCAGTTACGGAACCGCTGCGCTGACGGCGTGGACTGCTCCGACGACGAGCACCAGTACAACCGCCGCACCGAGGTGAAGGTCGTTCGCATTGACGAGGCCGTGAAGGTGCAGTATGGCGAGGGCGACCCACGGGGCGGGAAGTAATGGCCAAGCCGAAAAAAGGAAAAAGCCTCCGATGAATTGCGTTCGTCGGAGGCTTTTTTGTTGGGGGTGGGTAATTGTATTTTGGTAGATATATGGGGAATGGGTGACCACTAATGGTTTTCAGCTTGGCGATGTGGTGGATTTTTAAGCACCAATTTTCAATAGAATTCCTAATGTTGAACCTTGCACAAATGTTTGATAAATGCACTTCAGTCGCCATATTGCTAAACCGATGTTATGCGTTCGTTTTTTTATTGCCCACATATTTTATTTTTTAATTCTTCTGAAATATTCGTCCATTTTGTTTCACTTGTTACTTTAAGTTCACAACCATATTCACCTTTGGTTGCCAAAAGGATTTGTCTAAACCAGTCAAAATGGGTCAATTCTATTGGTTTTGGTGAATAGAGAAATCTTTCTTTGTTGTCCCAACTAATTCCTGATGCATCTCTATATATAAACTCAAATTGTTGGGTCTGTGGCTTAACAAATAAGCGTTCTTTGTCGTCAATACCAATTTCTAAAATCTTGTCTATCGTCATTCGTTTTCTTTAAATTGTTCGTTATACGCTTTTACGTGGTGAGGAAATTCCTCTTCAAAGAATGGGTAAGCTACTCCTTCTAATGTGATTTCAAATTCGTCTCCGTCCATTCCACTTATTTGGTTTCCTAATCCTTTAATTTCAATTCCGTTTTCGTTTCTAACTTTTAAGTTCTCAATTGTTCGAGTTGATATTAATTTGTCTTCAGGATAGTGGTCAGCTAATTCGGTGTTGTTTTCAAGGCAATATTTTTTTAAAAAGTCGTACCCCGAAATAATATTGGTGAATCGTATTATTCCAAATACCACACCCATTGGTGCGTCTGCTTTTTCAAATTCAGTTGTACCAATTATTTTTCCATCAAGAAATATGTCGTACCGTTTTGTTGCCATTAAATAGTGTGTTTCATTAAAGTGCCGTTAACGCCCACTTTATCGCATTGCGCCAATCCAGCCATCATGCGAAATGCGCCAATCCAACTTAACCGATGGCGAAATTAGCGCAAAAAATGATTGAAAACCAACAAATTGCGACACCCCTAACCACCCGATAAACCACCACGAACCATGAAGCCCTGCCCAAAACCTACATACCCCCCCTTTCGCACCATTCCGAGCTTTTTCCCTACCTTTCCCCCGCATTTTTCACCAACAAAAACAGACGCCATGCCAATCAGAATGGAACAAGACCCCGAACAACCTAGAAGAAACGAGAACCAAGGCCAGCCCCGCAACACGGGTGGCGGCGGGGGCCTCGGCGGCCTGCTGCAATTTGCCCCCCTGCTCCTCGGTTTTTTGTTCAAAAAACCCAAGCTCCTGCTGCTCGTGCTGGCGGGCGTGGCCGTCTGGTACGTCATGAGCGGCGGCTGCGGCGACATGTCCGGCAGTGGCGACCTCTCGGATGGCGGCGGCGGGGACGAGACCTCGCAGTTCACCTTCGGGGCGACCCTGAGCGAAGCGGAGTACGACAAGGCCGAGGTCTTCGAGCCATTGGCTACCAGCTACGGCGGGGCGGAGAACCAACTGCCAGCTTCGGCCTCGCTGCTGAAGTATGCCCCCAAGCGGATGCACCAAGGCAACCAAGGCTCCTGCGTGGGCTGGGCCAGCAGCTACGCCGCCCGTACCATCCTGCAAGCGAGGGCTGCTGGCACCGACCCCAACAGCGTGGCCTTCAGCCCGTCGTACCTCTACAATCAGATAGCCCTCGACGGCTGCGAAGGTGCTTACATGCAGAACGCCATGGCCACCCTGCACCAGCACGGTTCGCTGCCCTTCAGCAAGTTCGGCTACGATGACAGCGACTGCTCCCGCCAGCCCAACCAGAGCATGGCCACCGAGGCCAGCCAGTTCCGCATCAAGGGCTACAACCGCCTCTCGCAGGGCGGCGACAACTACGGCCTCGACATGCAGGGCGTGAAGCAGCATATTGCGCAGGGCGCACCCGTGGTCATCGGCATGATGGTCGGCGGCACGTTCATGCACCAGATGGTGGGCAAAAGCGTGTGGCAGCCCACGCAGCGGGATTATTCCGGGCAGGGTTTCAGCGGCCACGCCATGTGCGTCATCGGCTACGACGACGACAAGGAGATGGTGCAAATCATGAACTCGTGGGGGCCAGAGTGGGGCAACAACGGCGTGGCTTGGGTGCCCTACCAGGCGTTCGAGCATTTCACGAAAGAAGCCTACGGCCTGTACCCGATGGGCGATGCGGCCAAGTACGACCAGAACAAGCTGATGGTGAAATTCGGGCTGGTGGACAATGCCTCGCAGACGCTCATCCCGCTTGCCGCTGCTGGCGACCGCACTTTCCGCACCCGCTCACCGATGAAGCTGGGCACGAAGTTCAAGGTGGCCATCACGAACAGCATCGAATGCTACGTCTATGTGTTTGGGCAGGAGGTGGACGGCAGCAGCTACGTGCTGTTCCCATATACCGAGAAGCACTCGCCGTACTGCGGCATCACGGGTACCCGCCTGTTTCCGAAGGACCACTCCATGACGCCCGACGACAAGGGCAAGCGGGACTACATCGCCGTGGTGGTGAGCAAGACGGCGCTCGACTGGAACGCCCTCAATGGCCGCATCAACACCAGCCGACAAGGCACCTACCTCGGCAAGGTGCGGGAGGCCATTGCGCAGCAGGAAGTGCCGAATGTGAAGTTCGCCTCGCCCGACGCCGTGGAGTTCAGCTGTGAGCTGAACGGCAAGAACGTGGTGGCGACGGTGATTGAGATTGACAAATAACGCTTGTTGGCGAAATGGCTGCGTAGCCAGTCAGCTCTAAAATATCATGGGGTTGAAATTCCTTCCGCTGGAATTTCAACCCCGTTTTTTTGCCCTAAATCCTAAAATGCCCATTACCTTCTCCCTTGATTCAAAGCTTCTCTTTACATTTACAAAAAATAGCTTCGACCGCTGAATGGCGGGCCGAGCAATTGCAGCAAAAACCAGCGAATTGCAAAAAGCAGATTGTTGGTTTCGATGAAAAAGCAGAAATTCGCAGACCTTTTGGAAAAACAGTTTTCCGAAAAGCCTAAAACAAGGGTGACTGAATGGGGTTATTTTATGCAATAGATTGAAAATCAACGCATTGTGTGCCGTAAAACCTCAGCCGTAGTCCTTCACCCGTAGTTAAACACCTTTGGCTTCGATGAAAAAAATTGAACTCGACATAGTGGCACTTTCACACAGCGTCACGCAATCCCACAACTACGCCGTGGTGCTGGGCGAACAGCATGGCACACGCCGCCTGCCCATCGTCATTGGCGGCTTCGAGGCGCAGGCCATCGCCGTGGCCATGGAGCGCATGGCCCCCAACCGCCCGCTGACCCACGACCTCTTCAAGAACGCATTCGAGACCTTCAGCATTGACCTCAAGGAGGTCATCATCAACAACCTGCTCGACGGCATTTTCTACGCCCGCCTCGTGTGCGAGCGCAACGGCGAGGTGTACGAGATTGACTCCCGTACCTCCGATGCACTGGCCATGGCCGTCAGGTTCAACTGCCCGATTTACACCTACGAATTCATCCTCGACGCCGCCGGGGTGGTGCTCGAAGAGCCAGAAGGCACGACGAAAAAAGCCTCGACCACCCGCAGCAGCGGTAGCGGCACTGGCAGCACATCCACCGCCAAGCAACGCCCGGCCAAGGGTGCAGCGCTCAGTTCCTACTCCGTGGAAGAACTGACCCGCCTGCTGGACGAGGTGCTGGGCAAGGAGGACTACGAGCAGGCCGCCAAAATCAGGGACGAAATCAACCGCCGGAAGGAGGAGGGATAATTCTTTGTTTTGAAGGGTGGCTCGCCCTGTAGTCGGGAAATTAATTTCCCGGCGCTTGCTGTTTTGTCGGGAAATGAATTTCCCGACTACTTGCTCAAACCCATCACAAAACGTCAAACTGAAATCATGGGATTTACCCTTGCCATTACCAAAAAACGGGTGCCGTTCGCCAAAAACCCTTGGCTGATTGGCTGCGTGGTGGTTTTCATGGCCGTCTGGGCCAATTCGCTCATCGGCACCACCGACCTCAGCAACTGGCTGCTGGAAAATGCGCTGACCTTCCTTTTCCTTATTTTTCTGGTGGTGAGCTACCGCAGGCACCAGATGAGCGACCTCAGCTATTTGCTCATCTGCGTTTACCTCTGCCTGCACGTCTATGGCTCCATAGATACCTACGCTGAGAACCCCTTTGGTTACTGGCTCAAAGACGCCCTCGGCTTCTCCCGCAACCACTACGACCGCATCGTGCATTTCAGCTTCGGTTTCCTGCTGGCCTACCCCATGCGGGAGATGTTCCTGCGGATGTTCAAGTTCCCGGCCTGGGTGGCATGGTCGCTGCCCATCGAGATAACCATGTCCGTCTCCGCCCTCTACGAGCTGATTGAGTGGGCCGTGGCCGACGTGTTTTTCAAGGCGCAGGGCGACGCCTACCTCGGTACGCAGGGCGATATTTGGGATGCGCAAAAGGATATTTTCTTGGCATTCTTGGGTGCGATACTGGCTACCACGGTTGTTTCTTCGATAAAAAAGCTGTTCCACCTCTACGAAGAGTAGGCCGTTTTTGCGGAGCAAAAAAAGAAAGCCCGCCGTGAGCAATCACGGCGGGCTTTCTTGTGAAGAGGGCATAAATATAAGTGCTTCGATAAAATTAGATGATATTAAGATATTAGGAAATCGAAGATTCACGTAAGTAAATTATGGCTCAATGCATTGATTTTCAGCGCATTGCCACAATTTCTGAATTTCAATTAATTTCCCATTTCTACTTATCACCCCCAGTTCATCTCCTTCACTCCGAACGCATCCAGCACATCGTCCGGCACGCCCGTGTAGGTGTTCGGCGTGTTGCCGATGTAGCCAATATCGGCAAAGCCGATTTCGGTGGTGTAAAAACCAGAGGATGTCAAGTCCCGCATCCGGTTGAAGAAGGTGACGCCTGCCTGCATCTCCGGCTTTGCCTTGGCCGGGTAGGCGATGTCGTCCACCACTTGGATGCGCTGCTCCGGGGTGCAGTCAACGAAGGCTTTTTCGAAACGCTTGAAGCACTCCATGTCCAGCCAGCGCAGGCCGCCCCGCATGGGCACTTGGTGCTCCGGCAGGTCTTTCACGATGAACTCGATGAAGTCGGGTACGCCCGCATCGGTGGCACTGCCCGACACGTCGTCCTTGGGGATGATGATGTCGGCGAGGATGGCGATGGTAGCCATTTCGTGCTCGTTGAAAAAGGTCTCGCCGAGCAGTTGCTTGTCCCGGTCAATCTCGAACTGCTCCCGGCCTGCGGTGATGATGTCCGCCTCGGCTGGGTTTGTTGCGGTAGTGGATGGCTTGGCGTCAGTGCCATCGGATTTGCAGCTCTCCAACAGCAAACCTGCTGATATGGAGCCTACGCCTATGAATTTGAGATAATCCCGTCTTTTCATTTCTTAATGATGCTGGATGCTTGATGCTGGATGCTGGATAGGGTCGTGCAAGTTGGCAGGCCTCATCCAGCATCCAGTATCAAGCATCAAATTATCAAATATTCGATTGTTTCTTCTGCTCAATGATATACTCTCCCGTGCGCATGGCCAGGGCGAGTATCGTCCAAGTACAGTTCTTGTCGCCCTGCTGCACGATGGGGCCGCCGTCGGTCACGAAGAGGTTCTTGACCTCGTGCGACTGGCACCATTTGTTGAGCGGGGCCTTCTTCGGGTCGTCGCCCATGCGCACCGTACCCACCTCGTGGATGATGCGGCCAGGGGCTTCGAGGCCGTAGTTGGTCTCCTTGCCCTGAATGCCCCAAGTGATGTCGGCGCCCATGGCCTTCATCATTTCCTGGAAGGTCTCCTGCATGTGCTTGGCCTGTAGGATTTCGGCGTCCGTCCATTTGTAGTTGAACCGCAGGACGGGAATGCCCCATTTGTCCACCTTGTTTGGGTCAATCTCGCAGTAGTTGCTCTCCAAAGCTAGGCCGACACCCCGGCCTGCCATGCCCACGCTGGCGCCGAAGAAACGGCGATGGTCCTCCTTGAGCGAAGCGCCATAGCCGCCTGCCTCCTTGGTCTGGCCGTCCTTGGTCGGGTACTTGCCGTTGAGGCCCTGCACCCCGAAGCCGAAGCCGTAGGATGGCATGCCCATGCCGCCCCAATATTCGATGTGGTAGCCACGGGGGAAGTCCAGTTTCGCCTTTTTGTTGTCGAGCCACCAAGGGCTGAGGATGTGGACGCTGCCCACGCCGTCCTCGTTGTAGCGCTTGCGGTCGAGGAGCGAGGGCATGATGCCCCCCATGGCCACGCCCGTGGAGTCGTGGAGGTATTTGCCCACGGCGCCGCTGCTGTTGCCGATGCCGTTGGGATGGCGGCTGCTTTTCGAGTTGAGCATGATGCGGGCCGAGCTGCATGCACTGGCGGCGAGGATGACGGTCTTGGCCATCACTTGGTACTCCTGCCCGTCGTCCTTGCTCACGTAGGAGACGCCCGTGGCTTGGCCGTTCTGGTCGGTGAGCACCTCCCGCACCATGGCGTTGCACTCCAGTTCGAGGCTGTATTTGGTCTGTGCCGGAATGACAAGGCAGGACGAGGACGAGAAGTCGCCATAAATCTTGCAGGCCCGCCCGCACTGGCCGCAGTACCAGCATTTCTGGCGGCCTGAGTTGGCGTCCTTGAGGTCTTCTGTCAACACAGAACCACGGCCGGGAATGACCGGCACGCCGATTTTTTGCCCTGCTTTTTTTATCAAAATCTCGTGGAGGCGGGGCTTTGGCGGCTTCATGAAGATGCCGTCCGGGTCGTTGGGCAGTCCTTCCTTCGTGCCGTAGATGCCGAGCATCACGTCAATTTTGTCATAGTACGGCTTCACGTCGTCGTAGGTGATGGGCCAGTCGTCGCCGACGCCGTCATAGCTTTTTCCCTTGAAATCGTGCGGGCCGAAGCGCAGCGAGATGCGCCCCCAGTGGTTGGTGCGTCCGCCGAGCATGTGCGACCGGAACCAGTGGAACTCGGTGCCCTCGGCAGCGGTGTAGGGTTCGCCGTCAATCTGCCAGCCGCCCATTGCCGCATCGAACTCGCCAAAGGGCCGGGTGGTGCCTGCGCCCCTTCGCAGCGATACCCAAGGCGGCAGCATCTGGAAGGAGTGCAGCTTGGGGTCGTAAAACGGCCCGGCTTCGAGCATCAGCACCTTGAGGCCCGCTTGCGAGAGCACATAGCCCGCCATGCCGCCCCCTGCGCCACTGCCCACGATGATGGCATCATAGACGGTGGGCTTTTTCTTTATTTGGAAATTACTCATGTGATGGTTGTTTTTCTTTTTAGAAATCGTGGGGGAAAGGTAGGAGAATTTTGGTTTTCTTAGAGAAGCGGAATTGGAAATTAAAATAGATTCAACTGGTTGGTATTCAACACGTCATTGTTGAAGCTGCTCATTAAGGTTTCAACTAGGTTGTTTGACTCAAGGCTCAATCTGCGAAAATGACCTTGAAGCTGAAAGGAGGGTAATTTCCCGTTTGTAATGGTCAGCATTTTCTCCTTGCCTTTCGTTGGGCCAAAACTCAGTTTTTCAAGAACAAGCATGGGAACTTCAAAGTCAAACCTCATCCTAGTTCCACTTTTTGCAATCGCTGCTTGGTCTGCACAAGTTTTTGGTATTCTATGGCCGAGACTTGGGTTGTCTTGGATTATTCTTGTGTAAGACGAATCCCACATTTCATCTGAACTAAAACCATGCTCATTCAAATATTTACTAGCATCCACAATTTCGCCCACTTCCATTCTTGCAATTAGGTAGAGTTTGTTGTTCTTTATTGAAATCGGGTAAATTATGTCCCCAGCCCTGATTTTCCCCAACGTAGGCAACGAAACATGAGGGCCACCAAATACTACTGAAATTGGCCCAAAATCCCCAACTTTTTCTAATAACCTGCACCAGTCAGTTGACCAATAAACGAAATAGGAATTCATTTTGACGACAATAGTTTCAGTATGAGATAACTGAGTTGTCACGTGGATAAACTCACCCCACCACCGCCACGCACTTCAGTTCAATCGCAATCGGCGTTGGCAATGAGTCAATGCCCACCGTGGTGCGGCAGGGCTGGTTGTCCTTGAAATATTCGGCATAAATGCGGTTGTAGGTATGAAAATCCCGCTGCATATTGGTGAGGAAGACGGTCACGTCCACCAGTGAGTCCCAGGTAGCACCGCTGGCCTCCAGCACGGCCCGCACATTGCGGAAGACCGAATGGCACTGCGCCTCGAAATCGAACTCGGTGAAATTGCCTGCTGCGCTGCGTTGCAGGCCGGGTATGCCGTCCGTCTCAGCGTCCCTTGGCCCGATG
>JALOMF010000471.1 GCA_025455635.1 Saprospiraceae bacterium
GTGTTATTTTGATTTTTTTTGAAAAAGCCTAGCTTTGATGGCGTAAAGCTTGCGCTGCCCGAGCGAGTTAGAATGACTTAATTTTCTACAAATTTTCACAAGATACGCTGAGAAGCTATCTTTGCGCTCCCGTTCAAAATCGGCGTAAGTTCCCCATCAAAAGGGATTGACTATCAATTCATTACGAAGTGTCGAAGTCTTTTTCAAAAACGAAACAAGGCTGTTTTTGCAACGTAACCATCAATAGTTTGGCAAAGGTAAAGCCCCCAATCACTGAAAAAACGACATCATGCAATTCAAGCTACGCCACACGGCAACTTCTTTCCCTGACGCACTCATCGTGCCCGTTGCCCAGCAAACGGGCCTCGAAGCCGTCCTCTCGCTGGTGGCCGACCTTACCGACACGCCCATCGAATTGCTAAAATCCGATTTCAAGGCGGGCGCCAGGGAATTGCAAACGCTGTATTTCACCGAAGAAAACAAGCGCAAGCGACTCTACCTGCTCGGCCTCGGCGAGTCGCCCCGTACCAACGACGTGCTGAACGCCTTCCGCTCCCTCGTCTTCAAGCGCAAAGCTAACCTCCCCACCAAGCTCGGCCTTAGTTTTTTGCATAAAAATGCACCCGAAAACCCCGCCCCTTGGGTGGAAGCTGCCATCAACGGCCTACTGCTCGGCCGCTACGACATCGGGCTGTACAAGACCGACAAGAAGCCCGAAGACGGCTTCGACCCCGATAAATTCCACGTGGAAGTGCTCGTGGATGCGCCCCACTTGGAGGTCGCCACCGTGGCCGTGCAGCGTGGGCAGGCATTTGCCCAGACCCATTTCGAGGTTTTCGACCTCGTGAACGCCCCCGCCAACAAGAAAACACCCCAAGTGCTGGCCGACTGGGCCGTGGCTTCCGGCAAGCAGCACGGCTACGCAGTGGAAGTATTTGACGAAGAAAAAATAGTAAAAACAGGCCTCCACGCACTCCACTCGGTGAGCAAGGGCAGCGAGCACCCGCCCACTTTCATCGTGATGGAGTACAAGCCCAAGGGCGAGGCGCTCCGCAAAATCGGCCTCGTGGGCAAGGGCGTCACCTTCGACACGGGCGGGCTTTCCATCAAGCCCAGCACCAATATGCACTACATGAAATCGGACATGGGCGGAGCCGCCGCCGTGCTAGGCGCCATCGAAATGGCCGCCAAACTGCAATTGCCGATACACATCGTGGCCGCAATCCCCAGCACCGAGAACTCCGTGGACTCCCTCTCGACCAAGCCCGGCGACGTCATCGGCTCGTACCAGGGCAAGACCATCGAGGTCATTGACACCGACGCCGAGGGCCGCCTCATCCTCGCCGACGGCTTGACCTACATCGTGCGCAACTTCGCCCCTGACGTGCTCATTGACCTCGCCACGCTCACCGGCTCCACCATCCGCACGCTCGGCACCTACGCCGGCGGGCTTTTCTCCAACAACGACGACCTCGTGGCCCAACTCAACCAAGCTGGCGAGCGCACTGGGGAACGCCTCTGGCGCCTGCCCCTCTGGGACGACTACAACAAGGAACTGAAATCGGACGTGGCCGACCTCAAGAACTTCAGTGGCAGCCCCGCCGCCGGGGCCATCACCGCTGCCAAGTTCCTCGAAGCCTTCATCGAAAAGCACCCGGCTTGGGCACACTTGGACATCGCCGGCATGGCCGTCGCCGATTCGGAGTTTGCTTCGCAAAAAAGCGCCACAGGCTTCGGCGTGCGGCTGTTGATTGACTACATGCACTCGCTCATGGAAGAAGCGTAGGCTCCCGTTGATTTTTCCCGCCGCCTTTTTTCTTTGTAAAAAACCTGAAAAGCCTTTCCTTCGCCACCAAGCCGGTGAATTGGGGGAAATTGGGCAGCCCCAACCAATTTAACCAATTCACTCAGTTCACCAGTTCACCCAATCTTGACGCCATGCCGAGCCATATCACCGCCCACGACCTCACCTTCGAGCCGTACCTCGGCGAAGCCGAAATAGCGCAGCGGGTGAAGGCGCTGGGCCAGCAAATCCAGCAGGATTACGAGGGGAAGCGACCGCTGTTCCTAGCCATCCTGAACGGGGCATTTGTCTTCGCCGCCGACCTCGTGCGGGCGGTGGGCACCGAGTGCGACGTGGCCTTTGTGCGGCTGGCCAGCTACGAGGGCACGGCTTCCACAGGCAAGGTCTCCACCGTGATTGGGCTGGATTTTGAGGTGAAAAATCGCCACATCCTCATCGTGGAGGACATCGTGGACACAGGCCGCACCCTGCACCACTTCATGGCCGAACTGCAAAAAATGGAACCCGCCTCGGTGGCCTTGGCCGCCCTGCTCTACAAGCCGGAAGCGCTCCAGCATCCTGTCAAGATTGACTACCTCGGCTTCGAAATCCCCAACAAATTCGTGGTCGGCTACGGGCTGGACTACGATGGGCTTTGCCGGAACTTGCCGAGTATTTACCAGTTAGTCGAAATTGAGAAATTATAAACACCCTCAATTTCAAATTTCCCAATTTCTAAATTTCTCAATTTCTAAATTTCTCAATTTCCAAATTTCTCAATTTCCAAATTTCATGCAATCCCTCCAATTGGAACAACTCTGCCAGAAAACCTGCACCCTCGTTGAATCCGTCGCCGACTTCATCCGGGGCGAGGTGGGCAAGGTCGGTGTGGAAAAAATCGAGACGAAAGCCCTCAACAGCCTCGTCAGCTACGTGGACAAGACCGCCGAGCGGATGCTGGTGGCTGGCCTGAGCGAGCTGCTGCCCGGCAGCACGTTCCTCACCGAGGAGGAGACGGTCGAGCAGTCAACTGGCGAGTTTCAGTGGATTATTGACCCACTGGACGGCACGACGAACTTCCTGCACCAACTACCCTGCTTCGCCGTGAGCGTGGCCTTGCGGCAAAGCGAGGAAATCGTGCTGGGCATCGTTTACGAAGTGAACCGACACGAGTGTTTTTATGCTTGGAAAAACGGCGGCGCTTGGCTCAATGGCAGCCGCATCCACACTGCTGCTACAACTTCCCTCGCCGACTCGCTGGTGGCCACGGGCTTCCCGTACCGTGATTTCGACACGATGCACCGCTACATCGAGACCCTCCAGTTTCTGATGAAAAACACCCGTGGCCTTCGCCGATACGGAGCTGCTGCCGTTGACTTAGCTTATGTTTCATGCGGGCGTTTTGACTCGTTTTTTGAGTACGGCCTGGCTGCTTGGGACGTGGCGGCGGGCATCTTGCTCGTGCAGGAAGCGGGCGGCAGGGTCAGCGATTTCAAGGGCGGCGATGATTACCTGTTCGGGGGGCGGCTGCTGGCAACTGCGCCGGGGGTTTATGAGGAGATGCTGGGAGCGGTGCGTTGAAGCACTGCACGGGAGCGAAGCCTCGGAATGGCCGCCAAGTTTATGCCCTTTTGCAAAAGCTGAAAGCCATTCAGTGGTGTCACCTCAGCGTAGCAGCGTTGCTACATTTTTTTATATGCTAAAAAACGCCGTTTCTCTGTGGTGAATTCCCCCCAATTCCCATCTTGGTGGATAGTGCCTAACTTTGCATTAGAATTTTTCCACCAATGAAAAAAAACGTACTGTTCCCATTCGCCCTGCTCCTCACGGCAGCCTCCATGTTCGCCCAGCCCGCCGATGGCGCCATGACCTTGGCCGACTACCTCCGCATCAACGGCATCACGGCCCAAGCAGCCGCTGATGGCCTCCAGTATTTGACGATAAAAAAAGGCGCTGGCCCCAGCCCCGCCGATGGCAACTACGTGCTGCTGCGCTACCGGGGCATGTTGCTCGACAGCACGGTGTTCGACCAGTCGGAGGAGGGCAATCCGCTCGTTTTCCAAGTAGGCAACCGGGAGGTCATCAAGGGCCTCGACCGAGGGGT
>JALOMF010000472.1 GCA_025455635.1 Saprospiraceae bacterium
TCATTGAAATTAGTTTAAATTTCGATTGAAATCTAAGTTGTTCAAAATCAGCGACTTGTGCCTCGTAAATCGTAAATCCAAAATCGTAAATCTACTTATGTTCCTGGAAATACACCCAATCTCCCCCGAAACCCGAAAAATCAAGCAAGCTGCCGATGTGCTGCGTGACGGTGGAATCATCATTTACCCTACCGACACCGTTTATGGCCTTGGCTGCGACATCATGAACCACCAAGCAGTGGAAAAAGTCTGCAAAATCAGGCGGCTAGACCCTGAACGGGCCATGCTCTCGCTCATTTGCAAGGACATCAGCCAAGTGTCGGAGTACGCCTCCCAGATTGACAACGAGGTGTTCAGGATACTGCGCAGGAACTTGCCTGGGCCGTTCACCTTCATCTTGAAATCGGGTAGCGCCATCCCCAAGCTTTTCAAAAACCGAAAGCGCACCATCGGCATCCGCATCCCGGACAACAGAATCGCCCAAGCGCTGGTCGAGGAAATGGGGCGCCCCATACTCAGCACTTCCTTGAAAATGGACTCCGAAATGGACGATTTCGACGAATACTTCACCGACCCCCAAGATTTCAGGGAGCATTTTGAAAAAATTACGGACTTGATAATTGATGGTGGCTTGGGCGGCCATGAGCCTTCCACGCTCGTGGACTGCTCCAAGGATGGCGTTGAAATCATCCGGCAAGGCGCCGGCATCTTGATGGAATAAAGCTTTTGTGGGGATGGATATCACTGCTATCCTCACAACCATCGTCCCTCACTCCTACTTCCAACTTAGACCAATTCGCTGTTGTTTTTGAAATTGGTCAGGTAAAATTTAACGATGCCAGCCGTGTTTTTCACCTTGAGCTTGTGGATGAGGTTGCGGCGGTGTGTCTCCACGGTACGTGGGCTGATGTACAAAAGAGCGGCGATTTCCCGATTCGTTTTTTCAGCAGCGATGTAGCCGAGTATTTCCATTTCCCGCTCGGTCAGCGACGATTTTTCGGAAGGCTCCTTGGATTCGGAGGGTCGGCCAATGCCCTCTAGCATGGCCAAAATTTTCACGGAAATCTCTTTGGCAAAATAACTGCTGCCATTCGCTAGCGTCTTAACGGCCAGCACAAGTTCATCAATCGGGGCATCTTTCAGCACATAACCCTTTGCCCCGGCCTTTAGCATGTTCACCACATATTCCTCGGTATCGAACGAGGTCAGCGCCAATATTTTGGTTTCTGGCAATGCCGCCAAAATCTGCTTTGTGGCGGCTATGCCATCAGTATGGGGCAAGGAAATGTCCATGACCAGCACATCGGGCTTGAACTCAAGGGAGAGCCTCACAGCTTCGTCACCATCGCAGGCTTGCCCGACTACCTCGAAGCCAGCCTCCTTCTCCAACAAATTCGCCACTCCCAATCTGAACATTTGGTGGTCGTCAGTCAATAGAATACGGGTATTGCTCATAGTATTCGCTTAAAAGTGTTTGTTCCAAAAAAAACAAGTCCAAGTCATTGACAATCAATGAGTTGAAGATTATGCGCTGAAGTGTGTGAGACCTAGTGGGAATGCAAACGGAATCCGGCCGAAGCCGTCCATTGCTGAAAAAGGGGGGAACAAAATCAAAAAAGGAGAGGTATTGGAGCAGCAACCAATATTTTGAATGGGAGAATTGTAGGCTGCTTTTCAACAAATTTGACCCCCAAAAGTACAGCTTAAATTGTTGTGGTGCAAATTGCGCAGGAAAATCATCCGCCATTTTTTATTTCAAAAAAACAAAACAGGTGTTATGTCCAGTAAAATCAGGTGTTTTGGCATAATCGGCTACCCGCTTTCGCACAGCTTCTCGCCAGGGTATTTCACGGCAAAATTCGAGCGGGAAGACATACCCGGTTGCCGCTACGATGCCTACCCCATCACTTCCATTGACTTGCTGCCGCAATTGCTGCTACAAAACCCAGCGCTGCTGGGCCTGAACGTCACGATTCCCTACAAAACCGCTGTGATTCCATTTTTGGATGAACTGAGCGAGGAAGCTGCTGCCATCGGTGCGGTGAACGTGGTAAAAATCGAGGACGGGCGGCTTTCGGGACACAACTCCGACGTGTACGGCTTCGAGGTTTCGCTTCGCAATTTTTTGCCAAACCCCGTTCCTGCCGAACTAAAAGCCCTCGTGCTGGGCACTGGTGGCGCCTCGAAGGCCGTGCAGTTTGCTTTGAAAAAAATGGGCATACCCTACCTGCTCGTTTCCCGTTCGCCAAGCACAGAAAGCATTGATTACCAGGGCGTTACAGCGGAAATATTTGCAAGTCACCAGCTCATCGTGAACACCACACCGCTGGGCATGTCGCCAAAAACGGAGACCTGCCCTCCCCTGCCCTACGAGCTTGCCACACCAGCGCACTATTTTTACGACCTTGTTTACAACCCGGAAAAAACCTGTTTCCTCCAATTTGGCGAAGCCACCGGCGGAAAAACCATGAATGGCCTCCCCATGCTATATTTGCAGGCGGAAAGGGCATGGGAAATCTGGAACCGTTGAACCAGTTTTTCGCTCCCCAATTCCCCAATTTCCCAATTTACTTCGTGAATCTTCGATTTCCTAATTTCCTAATTTCCAACTATGACCATCTCCATCGGTTGCGACCACGCAGGTTTCCCCTACAAAGACAGCATCGTCAGGTTGCTGAAAAAACTCGGCCACGAAGTGCTGGATTTTGGCACAAACTCCTCAGCATCAGTTGATTATCCTGACTTTGTGCACCCCTCCGCATCGGCGGTTGAGAGCGGCAAGGCGCAGATGGGCGTCCTGCTTTGCGGCAGCGGCAACGGCGTGGCCATCACCGCCAACAAGCACCAAGGCATACGTGCCGCCCTCTGCTGGAAGGTGGAACTGGCCGCCCTCGCCCGTCAGCACAACAATGCGAACATGGTGGCGCTGCCCGTCCGCTTCATCAGCAAACGGCTGGCATTGGCCATCGTGAAAGCATTTTTGGAAAGCAGTTTTGAAGGTGGCAGGCATGAGGTGAGGGTGAATAAGATTGCCTGCCAAGCTTGAAAAATAGGCTAGCTAGCTTTTGGTTTAGCAGTTCTCCTCATTTTTATCTCTGCCAAATAATGTCGAGGCTTTTCTCCTTCAAAAGCGCTTCACGGTCAGCCGTAAAATCCCCTTGCCCAGGAGAAAACTGCCGGATAAAACGAAGCGTGTTGGAAACCCCGATTTCCGCACAGAGTACCGAAATTCCTCTGTGATTTATTTCTTGTAGCGATTGGTAAACACTCATGCTATTTGAAACCTGCTTCACAATTTAACTTGGGCTCAAAAGGTGACAATATGCACCTTTCTCTGCCTCTGTACCTCCTTTCCTAGCTTCTGTGTTGCCATCCATCATGGTGCATCACACCAGTGAGGCTCTCCTCAGCACTTCCTGACAATTTGCTGATCTTTGCCTTCCCAGTATTTCCAACTGATGTTTAACAAAAAACTTTGCCTCCCAATCATTGCTTGAACCTAGCATCATGTGTGCTTGCAGCCATGAAATCAATCTGTACAGCAACCATTTCTTTCAATGCAAAAAATACAGCAAAATGAAAGCAAGCAACCTTCGAGATGGAACCCATTGTATTTTAGCCGAAATTGGTATTTATGCAGGTATCACTTCCAGTCAATGAGATGTGATTACAGAACCTGTCAATCTTGCACAACACAATCCTACCTCCAGACCTGCCAATACACTTGTGATATTGAAACATACCTATGCAACCCTGCCAACAATTCCATTCTCGTGAATGGCCATTGATGCTATGATTACTCCTCCTCTTCCTGTCTCTGATGGTGATGATCCATCTACACATACAGTCTCTGCTATCATTCATCACCAAAAGTATGAGAGAAAGAA
>JALOMF010000473.1 GCA_025455635.1 Saprospiraceae bacterium
TCAATTGTCAGAAATGAAAAATCTCCTCCTGATTGGGTTGGCTTTATTGCTTCAGGTTTCTGCAATATCGCAAAGCGACAAGCCCCAATATCCCATCCAGCCCATCCCATTCACGCAAGTAAAAATCACCGACCACTTTTGGGCGCCCCGCCTCGAAACCATCCGCACCACCACGCTGCCCTATACATTCGGGCAGTGCGAGGAAACAGGCCGGGTGAAGAATTTCGAGATTGCCGCAGGCACCGCAACTGGCTCATTCTGTGGGGTTTATAGCTTCGACGACTCCGATGTTTACAAAATCATCGAGGGCGCTGCCTACTCCATGCAGGTACATCCCGACCCCAAACTTGATGCCTACGTGGACGGGCTGATTGCTAAAATCAAGGCAGCACAGGAGCCGGACGGCTACCTCTACACCTGGCGCACCATCAACGAGCGGGAAAAAGCAGCGGGCATTGAGAAAAAAGATGTCACGGGTGATTACTACAAGGGCACTGACCAGCGCTGGATTCATGAGGACAAGCACAGCCACGAGACCTACAACCTCGGTCACCTCTACGAAGCTGCCGTGGCACACCACCTCGCCACGGGCAAGCGCAACCTGCTCGACATCGCCATCAAAAGCGCCGACCTGCTCGACAAAACCTTCGGCTGGGGCAAGCTGCAACAAGCACCTGGCCACCAAGAAATCGAGCTGGGCCTCGCAAAGCTCTACCTAGTCACCAACGAAAAACGCTACCTCAACCTCGCCAAGTTCTTCCTCGATGTGCGGGGCTACGCCAACGAGGAGTACAGCCAAAACCACAAGAAAGTAACCGAGCAGCGTGAAATCGTCGGACATGCCGTACGGGCCTGCTACATGTACGCCAGCATGGCCGAAGTGGCCGCCCTCACGGGCAGCACCGAGTACATCCCCGCACTGAACGCCCTCTGGGAAGACGTGGTCGGCAAGAAAATGTACGTGACCGGGGGCATCGGCAGCAGTGGCTCCAATGAGGGCTTCAGCAAGCCCTACGACCTGCCCAACTATTCGGCCTACTGCGAGACCTGCTCCTCCATTTCCTTTGTTTATTGGAACCAGCGCATGTTCCAGCTCACGGGCGACAGCAAGTACGTGGACGTGCTGGAGCGCACCCTCTACAATGCCCTCAACGCTGGTCTCTCGCTCACGGGCGACCGCTTTTTTTACCCAAACCCGCTCGAAAGCCGCAAGAACGTGGAGCGCAGCCCTTGGTTCCAGTGTGCATGCTGCCCCAGCAACGTGTCCCGGTTTTTCCCCAGCATACCCGGCTACGTGTATGCCAAGCGGGGCAACGAAGTTTTCGTGAACCTCTACACCAGCAGCGAAACCACCGTCACCAATGTCAACAGCAAGGGGCAAGAGGTCAAGGTGAAAATTGCGCAGCAAACCGAATACCCCTACGACGGCAAGGTGAACCTGACCGTGGAGCCAGAAAAGCCCAACACATTTACCCTCAAACTGCGCATACCCGGCTGGGCGCAGGGCGACGCCGTGCCTTTTGATTTGTACGGCTTCGCAAACCACGACGGAAGCCAAGTGCAGGTCATGCTCAACGGCAAGAAAATCCTCGGCGGCATCAAGGACGGCTACATGACCATCGAGCGGAAATGGAAAACGGGCGACGTGGTAAACCTCGTGCTGCCCATGCCCATCCAGCAGGTGAAGGGCAACTCGAAAATCGAGGCGACCAACGACCGCTACGCGCTACAACGTGGGCCGCTCATCTATTGCCTAGAGGGGAAAGACCAGCCCGACGAGCGCATCCTGAGCGTCTATGTGCCAAAGGACGCCGATTTCGCTTCGCAATATGAGGCCGGGCTACTCGGTGGCGTACAGACCATCGGCTTCGACGGCTCCTTGGTGATGAAAAAAACAGCCCCCGACCAAGGCGAGCTTTCGCCGATAAAACTCAAGGCCATCCCGTACTTCGCATGGGCCAACCGGGGCAAGGACAATATGCTCGTCTGGCTGCCGAACGACCTGCGGGGCACCCGTCCATTGGCGCAGCCGACACTGGCAGCCCGGAGCAAGGCCAGCGCATCGGCGGAGTCAAAAGGCGAACTGAGCGCCCTCTCTGACCAATGGATTCCAAAGCACTCCGACGACCACGAGAACCCCTTCGTGCATTGGTGGCCGCATTTCGGCACCACGGAGTGGCTGCAATACGATTTCGAAGCTGCCGAGCAGGTCGGCACTTCCCGCATCTATTGGTTCGATGACGAAGCCAGCCAAGGCGGCTGCCGCATCCCCAAATCATTCGTTATCAAGTACTTGGAGAATGGCGAGTGGAAAAAATGCTATTCCCACGATGGCTGGCAAGTGGTGAAGGACGGCTGGTCGGAGGTGCAGTTTGAACCCGTGAAGACTACGGCCCTGCGCTTGGAGTTCACCGGGCAGGACGGCGTGAGCGTGGGCGTGCACGAGTGGGAGGTAAGGTAGGTTAAGATTGACCCAACAGAACGCTTCGCCAAAAAACACAACGTATCCCCGCTCAACGAAGTTGTATCCCCGCTTGGCCGATACGTAGCTGGCATTATCCGCTTCGTATCCCTTTACAGCGGACACGTGCTGGCCGAAAACAACAACGTATCGGACAAAGGCAGCAATGGCCATCCATTTTCTGGCAGTACGTATTGGCCACTCGCTGATACGTATAAAAAAAACGGCCATGAACCGATTAACTTCATGGCCGTTTTCGATGAGGGGCATACTATCTGAACATCATCGCCTCACCAGCTTCTGGGAGAGCTGGCCATCCTCCGCTTTTAGTTTCAGGCCATACACACCCGGCACAAGTGTGGGCGAGAGTTTGAGTTGGTGGGTGCCAGCGGGCAGGTCCTGCTGGCTCAAATAGACGCTACGGCCCAGGGCATCCGTCAGTTCGATGGTGATGGACTGCGCCCGGTCGAGCCGGAAGCCTAGCTGGATGTCGTCGGTAAAGGGATTGGGCGAAATGCTCAAGCCCAGTTTTGCAGCCAAATCGCTTTCTGATACATTGGTCAGGCAGCTTGTTTTCACAAAAATAGAACTGGAATAATCGCTGAAAGTGCCCGTGCAATTGGCGCGCACCCGCACCTCGTAGTCCTCGCAGGTTTCGAGGTTGGGCAGTGTAAGGCTGTTGGTGGGCGAGGGCAGGGTGTTCCATGCCGTAAGCCCGACTTTGCGGTACTGCAAGCTGTAGTCACCTGCGTCTCCCACTGTTTCCCAAGCGATGGTTGCGCTGGTCAGGGTGCTATCCGTTTGTGCCAGGTTGATAGGCACGGCGCAGTTCGGCGCTATCCCGGCATTGATGCTGACGCAGTAGTCTTCCACTTCGCCGTTGTTGAAGGTGGCGGCGCAAGGGCCAGCCGGGGATGAGTTCCAGCGCATGACCACCCTCATGCGGGTCGAGCCGATGGCAGCCGTGCCCGGCACAACGATATTGCCTGTTATGGTCGAAATGACGGTCATGCCACTGTCGAAGGCTTTTTCCCCGGTATCGCCAAAATCGCCGTCCTGGTTGAAGTCAATGTACACCACAAACCACTCCGGGTAAGTACCTCCAGAGAAGCCCGGTGTCAGGCTGATGGGGTTCGAGGTGAAGGTGAGTAGCTCGGTCGTAGGGCCGCCATCGCCCGTGAAGTCGCCGTAGCCGCCGTCGTTGCCGCTGGTATTGTTGATGAAACCGATTTGTACGTTCTCAATCCACTCGTACTCGGTGTCGCCGCCAGCAGTGGGGCAGTAGCTGATGTCACGACAAGCGCCGCAGCCCAGCGTGGTGAAGGCAATCGGCAAGGTAAAATCTGTGGCCCCTGTGTCGCAGACGGTTTGCACTTGCACTTCGTAATTGGTGCATTCGGTCAGGCCGGCGAGCAGCAGGTTGTT
>JALOMF010000474.1 GCA_025455635.1 Saprospiraceae bacterium
ATGCCTGTCGCCGAGGTTGCCGCCGATGAGCAGGTGGGTCTTATGCTGATTGTTCATCCGGCAAATGTAAAAGATAGTTTGAAGTTGTGGGCGGGAGATTGAGGTCAAGCGAGGATATTGCGCAGCTGCAGCTTGAAGCCAGAAAGTGCTTCGGAAGTTACCTCGTCGTCGAAAGAAAAAACTTGGCTAACGAACTCTTCATCCTTCAACAAATATTGGGTAATCGTTTCTTTTTCTGGGTTGATGAGCCAGTATTCCTTTACCTCGAAGGATTCGTAGATGTATTTTTTGTGGAGCATTTCCTTCTTGGTGTTGCCGCCAGAAAGCACCTCTACCACGAGGTCGGGAGCTGCCTCTATTTTTTTCTGCCCAACAATTTCGAGGCGGTCTTTTGAGATGAAAAGAACGTCAGGTTGGAGGGTGTTGAAGCGGTCGAACATCGTGTCCAGCGGGGCGATGAAGGCTTTGCCAAGGTTGTTTGCTTTGGCAAATTGTTTCATGTGAAAATAAATTTCGCCAGTGATGTCTTGATGGTGTGGAGTAGGTGATGGCATGTGAATGATTTGTCCGTCGTGTAGTTCGTAGTTGCCGCTGTCCGGTGGGGTCAGGCGCACATAGTCCTCGTAGGTGAGTCGCTTCTTTCTGGATTTGGATGGGCGAACCGTAATATCTGCTGCAGCAATCATCTGACTGTATTTTTCTGATTCATCAACTATTGCTCACAAAAATAGTTTTTTTGGGCAAAACGAGTTAGGAAATCTCTTTTACAGCCAGTGATTTCCATCGTTTTGAGGTAAAAAAAACTGCCCTATCTTGTGCCAATTAGACTTGTAGATAAGCACATGAAAGAAATCCGTGAAATCATAAAATCTTACGACGAGGCAGAAAAGCAGGGCAAAAAATCGGCCCTCGCCACCGTCGTTCACGTCGAAGGCTCCTCTTACCGCAGACCTGGTGCACGGATGCTCATCACGGAGGAGGGGAGGCTCACCGGTGCCATCTCCGGCGGCTGCCTCGAAGGCGATGCCCTGCGCAAGGCGCTCCACGTCATGAACGAACAGCGCTCCATCCTCGTCACCTACGACACGATGGACGACGACGACGCCACCATCGGCGTGGGCCTGGGCTGCAACGGCATCATCCAAATCCTCATCGAACCCATCATCGCCAGCGACCCGGCGAACCCCATCGCCTTGCTGAAAATGGTGAACTCGCAGCGCCAACAATCGGTGCTGGTCACGTTTTTCACCCTTGCCGACCGCAAGCGGCACCAGCCCGGCACCCGTTTGTTTTTTGGTGAAAATGGCGCACAGCTCGGCTCCCATCCCCTGCCCGAATTGGCGAAGCAACTGGAGGCCGATGCCCAGAAAGTACTGGAAACACAGGCCGCCACCTGGCCCAGTTACCAGACCTCCGCTGGCCAAATGACGGCCTTCATCGAGTTCATTCCGCCCGTGGTCACGCTGGTGCTCATCGGCGCTGGCAACGACGTGATGCCCATGGTGGAGTATGCCGACATCCTTGGTTGGGAAGCAAAAGTCGTGGATGGCCGGGCCACCCATGCCCGTACTGACCGCTTCGCAAAAGCCTGCCAGGTGCTGGTCGCAAAGCCGGAGCAGGTGCTGGCGCAAATCCCCCTCGACGACTGGACGGTGTTCGCCCTGATGACCCACAACTACAATTACGACAAGGCCATGATGCGGGAACTCTGCCAGAAAAAAGCCCGCTACATCGCCATGCTCGGCCCGAAGAAAAAGCTCCAGCGGATGCTTGACGAGTTCGAGGAAGAAGGCGCTGGACTTTCGGAGGAGAGCCTAGCGACCATCCACAGCCCGGCTGGCTTGGACATCGGCGCTGAGACCTCCGAGGAAATTGCCCTCTCCATCATCGCCGAAATGAAAGCTGTGCTGCACGAGCGGAACGGGGCCTCGTTGCGGAGCAAAAAAGAGGGCATCCACGAGCGCAATCCGCTCAAAATCAGTGAATTAAGCTGAAACTGGCAGTGGCCGCACCAAAAGGGTTTTTGGGCAGCGCCCCGAATTTCCCAACTTCGGCATTGCGGAGCGCTGCCCCTTTGCTGGCGAAAGAATCGTCAATTTCGGTTATTACTGCAATCCGGTTTGGCCATGCATATTTTAACCAAAGCCGCTGAACAAACCCGTTCAGCGGCTTTTTAAATTTTATTTTGCAAAATAAACCAAATGGTCTATTTTTGCATCAAGTTTCAATTTCAAATGACAAAATCCGAAAAGACAAGGCTATTAATCATTGAAAAAGCAGCGGTGCTGTTCAACCAAAAAGGCTACAACGGCACCACCTTGGACGACATCATGGAAGCCACGGGGCTATCCAAGGGCGGCATCTACGGCAATTTCAAGCGGGAGGGCATGGACAAGAAAGGGGTGAAGGACGAGATTGCCCTCGCTGCCTTCGACCATGCGGTGCAGCATGTGTACGATGCGCTCAAGGAGCGGACTGGGGTCATCGAAAACACCCTTGACAAGCTCAAGGCGGTCGTCTATTTCTACCGGGAACGCATCCTGAACCCACCAGTGGCGGGTGGCTGTCCCATCCAGAACACCGCCGTGGAGGCCGATGACCTGCTGCCCGATTTGCGGAACAAAGTCCAGTTGGCACTCACCGAATGGGAGCGCCGCATCATCCGCACCCTTGAAAAAGGCATCGAGCGGGGCGAGGTAAAAGCTGGCGTGGACAAGTCCGAGTTCGCCACCCTGTTCATAGGTACCTTGGAGGGCGGTATCCTGCTGTCGAGGGCGCAGTTCAGCCCAAAGCCATTTGACATCATGGCCCGGCAGCTTATTTCCCTGATTGATAATTTGAGGCCATAAAATACTTTTTGGTTTATTTTCCCTGCTTTAACCAAATCCCCTCCCAATTCAACCAATCTCCCAATTTAACCAATTCAACCACTTCAACCACAGTCCAATGGAAATGACAAAATACCGCTACGAGATTCCCAACTTCCAAGTGGAAACACTGCCACAAAAACATGGCAATGAGTACCCGTTTTACTTGCACTTCGTGAAATGGGGCTTCACCATCTTCGGCCAAGTTTTCCCAAAAGCCGCAGCGAAATTGGCCTTTAAATTATTCACCACACCAAGAACCAGGGCCGCCCACAAGCGCACCGATGAGGTCATCGAAAGTGCCCGGCTCTTCGAGGTGCTGTATGGCAAAATCATCCTCAAATGCTACGAATGGGGCAGGGGAGAGCGCACCGTGCTGCTCGTGCATGGCTGGGAGAGCCGGGGCACGGCCCTGCGCAGCTTCGTGCCGGGGCTGGTGCAGGCAGGCTACCGGGTAGTGGCCTTCGATGGGCCAGCGCATGGGAACTCTGGGGGCAAACAGACCAATTTGCCTGAATTTGCTGGGGCAGTGCGGGCGGTGCTCACCCAGGTGGGGCCAGTGCATGGCATCATCACGCACTCGTTTGGCGGCTCAACGACCTCGTTCGCCTTGGCGCACTTGGACAATTCCATCGAAGTGGAGCGGCTGGTGCTGGTCGCCGTGCCAGCCAGTACCCGCAAGGTAGTGGCCGATTTTGCGAAGCTTGTCAGTTTGCCAAAAAGAACCGTGGAGGCCCTCAAAGCCATCATGCACCGGAAGCTGAACGGCATCCATTTCCACGAAACCGACCTGGTGGAGTCGCTCGCCAAGGCCAAGGTGGGCGAGGTGCTGGTGGTGCACGACAAGTTCGACCCTGCGGTGGATTTCGATTCGGCGGAGGCGATTTTTGAAAAATACGACCATGCCAGCTTGCTGGTGACGCAGGGCTACGGGCATTTTCACTTGATGAAGCACCCGGAAGTCGTGCATCGTGTTATTAATTTTGTGAGGGGTGAGGAAGAAGACGTTTTTTCGT
>JALOMF010000034.1 GCA_025455635.1 Saprospiraceae bacterium
AAAAAAGTGTTTAAAGGTGTGCAAACCAGCAAAATGTTCCGGTTTGGCGAGTAGGCAAATCCACGTTTTTACAATTCTGTTACTAAAAAAATGTTAACGAAATTCAGATCCTCATATGCAAGGAAATTGTGGCCCAGAAGGCATAGGTCACCATGGCACTGAATTTCAATGTGATATGGAGGTCATTCATATACGAAATGCAGACTAGGGAGCATTTTTTAAATCCTTGAAATTGTGGTCAATGAAATCCTTGTAGGCATGGAAATCGGTAAAAGTTTCCGTTGGGTTCGGGTCGCAGTTGTCGGTGCCCGTTACGTTGCCAGTCAAGGTCAGGTCGTTCGGCTGGTTGAGGTAAGTTACCTCAAGGCCCCAACCTACCAGCGCACCACCGTCGCCGCCGACATTGTCAATGATGCGGAGCGTCCAAGTACCGTTGACGTTCGTGCCGTCAAAAATTGCCAATGAGTTTGGATTCAGCGGAGTTGAGCTGAGACCGAGGTTCAAGCTGCCACATGGCAAAAGGCCAGAAGCTTCATCGTCGTAGTTAATATCGAGATTGTTGACGTTGTTGCATGGGCCAAAGTCGTCAACGAGGACAACTTGTGCGCCACCTGGACTGACCAGGATGATATCAATATCACCCATCCAATCGTGCTCAACCACCAGGTCAACGATGTTGAGGTCAACGATTTTGCCATTGCTAGGCACATTGATGTTCAGCGTTGCATTGTAAGTGCCTGGTAAAACAGGGGAGATAGTCAAAGGAAGGCCAGTGGATGCACTGAAAGTGCTGGTAATTTGGTTGGCTACTGCATAAGAGCCGGGGCAGTCGAGCACTTTGTCGGTTGGTGCTGTGAAGGTTGGTGCCTCGTTGTCAATCACTGTGATGATTTGAACGTCGGTGCCCATGTTGCCTGACTGGTCGGTAGATTTCCAAGTACGGGTAATGGTTCTGCCTTGGGCGCAGCTACCAGCCGTTGTTACGTCGGTGTAGGTAGGTGTACCAGCCGTACAGTTGTCAGTGGCAGTTGCACTGCCCAATGATAGGTTTACCGTTGGGATGATGCTTGCGCTGCACTGGATGGTGATGTCAGCAGGTGCAGTCACCACTGGGATTTCGTTGTCCTGAATAGTCACCGTGGTCGTACAAATTGCATCGTTGCCGTGGCAATCCGTGATGCGCACATGGATCAGGTTGTTTGTTCCAATGTTTGTGCAGTTGAACAGTGCGGTTGAACCGTAAGTAACACCACCGTTCTTCGAGATTTCACGGGTCAGGCCGCAAGATGGGAAGATAATGCTGAAGCAGTTGTCGGTGCTGCCCATGCTTACAGAAGAAGCTGGGATGGTCACTTGTCCGTTTGAACCCAAAGCAACCGAAACACTGTTGCAAATGGCCACTGGGGCAATATTGTCAACAATGTTAATGGCATTGGTGCAAAGGATACCGTTGCCGATTGGGCTTGGGTTGCCGCTGCCATCTTGCACCCGCAAGCGTACGGTTTGTAGGCCGTAGTCATCGCAAGTGTAGGATTGGCTGCTTGCCCAAGAACCGAATGGCCCAAATCCGCCCACTTTACGGATTTCATAGACTGTGATGGAGCAGTTATCGGTGCTTGCAGCACCAACCAAAGACGCAGCGATGGTCGCATTGCCGGAAGCATCCAAGCTCACATTGATGGGGGTAGCTGGGCAAACTGCCGCTGGCGCATTGATGTCTTGAACAGTAACTGTCGTAAAGTCAATGTCAGTGTTGCCATCGCCATCCGTCACCCGGATATAGATAGTCTCAGGGTTTGGCAAGCTCAGGTCAGCACAAGTATAGGTAATACCTGACGTGCTCCAAGGGCCAGTATTTGAACGTGAAACTTCGTATTTGGTAATCACGCAGTTATCCGTGCTAAGTGCCACTGCGCTTACGTCAGTTGGAGTAACCAGAATAGAGCCTGCACTAGTAGCATTGCTTAGGGTAGCGACAAAAGGCGCACCATTTGCGTTTGGCGCAGTTACGTCATTGACCGTGATTTGGGCAGAGCAGATATTGGAAATATTGCCCTCGGCGTCAATCACCTGGAGGTAAACCACTTCGGCAGGATTGGTATTGGTCGTCACATCGAGGCAATCGTAGTCAAGGGAAGCTACGAATGGGCCACCAAACAAATCGCTGATGCCCAGCGTAAGCCCACCCATGGCGGTGCAATTGTCGTAGCTCATGTTGTTGACATCGGCAGCGAGCACAGTATGAAGTGTGTTGCTGGCCTGGTCAAGGTTAACAGTGATGTTCTTGCACTGGGCCACCGGGGCCATGATGTCGTCAATCGTGATTGTCACCGGGCCGCAAACGGCAGAGGTATTGCCCGCAGCGTCCTTCACCCGGAAGCTGGCCGAGTAAGTACCAATATTAGCGCAGGTAAAGTTCTGGGTAGTTACCCATTGCGCATTGAAGCCAGTGAGCATTTCATAAACAGTAACAGCACAGTTGTCGGTGCTGCCATCGTTCAAGCTCTGTGCGTTGACGGTCACATTGCCAGTAGCATCCACATAAGCCGTAAAGCTCTTGCACGCAGCAATAGGCGCAGTGTTTTCAAGCACGGAAAGCGTCAAAGTATGGGTCTGTACGTTGTTTGCAGCGTCCGTTGCCCTGAACACGATTGTATAAACACCAGCTGGGAAGGTTGCATTCACTATTGCGCCTGTTTGGGCGACATTCAGTGCGTACGGAGATACGCCAGTGGCAGTTGTTACCGTAAATGATTTGGCAATTGTGCCGGGACAGTTGTCAGTTATGAACGAATTCAAATCAATCGTCACAGGCGCCGAGCAGCCAACGGCAGCTACGGTGCTCACCGTTGGAGCAGCACCGAAAGAAGGTAGAGTAACATCGTTCACCGTCACCGTAAATGAATGCGTGACAGGCGGATGTGGCCCAGCCCCATCATCGTCAACCGAATAGGTAACAGTAGTCACACCTTTGTTGAAAACCATTGAGGTAGCGCCACCGGTTACAGATATGTTTGTTGGGCCACTAACCGTGGCACCAGTAGTGGTCATCCTGTAAGTCAGTGTGCTCGGTGTCATCAAGCCACAGTTGTCCGTCACCGAAGGATGGCTCCAGTTGTGGGTAGCTTGGCATGATGCATCAGCGCTGTAAGTAGCGTTGGTAGGTAGCGCACTGGTGAACGTTGGAGCTTGATTGTCAACCACGGTAACAGTGGTCACGTGAGTGGCATTCGGGTTGCCAGGCACGTGCAAGTCATCCAATGAATAGGTAATCGTCGTAGTGCCGAGGTTGTAAGTACCATTGGCACTGTTGGAACCAGAACCAGGAGTTGTGGCAGAACGAGTCCATGTGATAACAAAAGACCCTGGGCAGTTGTCCACGGCAAGCGGCGTCAGTGTATTCACCACTGTTGCGCAAGCAGTAGGGTCAGCATTCACGGTAACGTTTGCTGGCCAAGCCACAATAGGGGCAATGTTGTCCTTGATGGTTACGAAGAACAAAACGGCAGGCTGGCTCTGTGCCAGTGGCCCCTCTATGGTTACGTACACGTCAACGACCGAATTTTCGTCCACACAAGTAAATGTCTCAGGAACGAAAGGAATGGTAGCCAAGGCATCTTCCCATATTTCGATGTTGCCATTGGGGCAGTTGGGACTGCTGACATAAGGGATGAAAACGTTGCTGTTAAGTTCCACGTTACCATCCACGCCCAAATACAGGTTGACACCAGTGCCCGAAGGCGTGGCAATATTGCATTGGGCCATCAGGCTTTGGGCTGACAGCATACACAGTAATAGTACGGCAATCGCCGCAGAAAAGCCGGATTTCAAGGCATTTGGCATTAGGGAAATAGCCCTTTCTCGTCCGTGGGAAGCGGATCGACAACGTTCCTGCTCCTGAGTGTTGAAATTTAGCATAGTAGTAGGCTTAGTTTAGTTAATTAAAAATATTCGCTTCGGGTCAGGGGAAACCTGTCCGCAGGGTAAAAAAATCCAACTTGTTGGGCATTGCAGGATGCTAGGCTAACACCATAACAACCACACTGCCAAGGCGTCGTGAGACACGCTTCAAATAGCTTTAAAATCGGGAAACAGTCAGAAATGTAGTTCGATACTACTTCAACAAATAGTGGTGCGGGGAGACCGTCCAACAACTGGTAAGATGTGTAATCGGTGTAAATCGGCTTAAGGTAACGTTGGTTTCTATGTTCAAAGCATTGTAACAGTTCGGGAGATAACCCTGTAACGGGCAGCCCTTATTCAAATGTTCACGGGAGCTTTAGGTTTGAACCCAAGCTGGTATTATTTCACGATGCAAATGTAGGTTGAGTTTTTCCATAAAACATCCCTATGTTTAGGTATAATTAGATTAAAGTCAACAAAAATTGATTTTAATAAAATGTATTGCAAATATTTGATTGTCAACTATTTAAGAAACAATATTGTGCTTAAATATTATTTGAACAACACAATTGCAAATTCATTTTCCTACCGAAAAATACCTACTTTCCGTAGCCGAACTGTGTAGCAGAATGATTTGAAGGAACCTTGACAAACACTGAATAAGAACCATAAAAACTATGTCTGCTGTACTAACTTACGGTGTTTTTTCAAAAATGGCTTACTTTCACCACAACTATTTTCAATCAAGTTATCAACATTTGTAGCGTTGAAAATGCAAAGCTCATCATTTCAGGTTAGCCCTTTTTCTGCGGTACTGAACACCAAGCCCCATGAATTTCGCCACCCCGAACACGAGCTACAGCTCAAACAATTCATCACCGCCCACATCGTCCAAGCGGCACAGGCCGACCACGAATTCGCCGTGGTCGAAAAAAATCACCTCGCCTACGCCGGAAAAACGCTGGGCCTGACCGAACCCGACCCCGCCGCCTGCGAAATGTCGCCATGATTCAGCGGGAAAGGACATACATGAATTAAAGCAACAAATCCAACATCCATGCAAAGAAGACCTTTTCTCAAACAAGCTGCCCTTGCCAGCTTTTCCGTGCTCTCCGGCAAGCTGCCTTCCATCGGGCAGCAGGCAACCGTCTTCGGGCAAAACGAGCGGCGCTACACCCTCGACCAAGCTTGGGCCAAAGCCTCCCCCACTACTTTGCCCGTGAAGGACTGCCACGAAATGGTGCAGGCCGCCCAAGGCCAAATCCTGCTGCTCACCAACGAAACCCGCAACAATTTCATCCGCTTCGACAAATCGGGAAAAGTGCTGGCGGCCTTCGGCAATGGCTTGCCCGGCGGCCACGGCCTCAGCTTGGCGGGCCAGGGCAGTGACCAAGTCCTCTTCGTGACCGACACGGAGCTGAACCAAGTGCTAAAAACGGACACGAACGGCGGCCCCATCCAGGCATGGCAGGCCCCGATGGACACTGGGCTGTACGAAAACCCCAAGCAGTTCGTGCCCACAGAAACTGCCGTGTTGCCCAACGGCGAGTTCTACGTGGCCGACGGCTACGGCCAGCAGCACATCCTCCACTACGGCAGCGACGGCCAGTTGAAGCACCACTTCGGGGGCCGAGGCGAGGGCGACCCGCACCTCGACAATGCCCACGGCATCTGCGTGGACAACCGCACCAGCCCGCCTACCCTGCTCGTCACCGACCGCACCCGCTGCTGTTTCAAGCGCTTTTCCCTTCAGGGCAAATATTTGGAAAAAATCGAACTTCCCGGCGCCTGCGTCTGCCGTCCGGTCATCCACGGCGACTACCTCTACGCCGCCGTGTTGCGCTCGCCGCACATGGGCACCGAGGGCACCGGCTTTGTCATCATTTTAAATCGGGAAAACAAAGTGGTATCGGTCGTGGGCGGAGCGGAGGCAAGCTACGGCACCGACGGCAAGCTCCTGCCATTTTACCAGACCATCAAGCTCTTCCAGCACCCGCACGACGTGCTGGTGGACGACGAGGAAAACCTCTACGTCTGCCAATGGAATTCGGGCCAGGTCTATCCCTACAAATTCAATTTGGTTAGTTAAGCACATGAAACAGCTCATCACACTCAGCTTTTTTTTGGCCTTCGGCAATGCCGTGGCGCAGCCCCTCCAACTCGCCCCGCCGCAGACGGCCAGCACGAGGCTATCTGCCAAAGCCGGGCAAACCGTCGCCTTCGACTTCCGGCTGGAAGGGGCCGAAATCCGCTACACCACCGATGGCAGCGACCCGACAGCGGCATCGCCTGTTTACACCAAACCGCTGAAAATCAAAGGGTTGCAGGCCATCAAAGCAAAATCGTTCATGCCTGGCTTCCTTCCATCCGACGCCACGACCGTGCAGTTGGTGAGGCCCGGCAAAGTGGCGATTGACAGCCTGACCATTTCTCCGGCCCCCAAAAAATACGTGGCCAACGGCTGGAAAACCCTCTGCGATGGCCAGTTGGGCGACGATAATTTCCATGAAAACTGGCTTGGCTTCGACGCTACGGAAGTGACGGCGACCCTGTTTTTCAAGAAAAAAACCAAAGTTTCTAAAATCTCGGTTGGCTACCTACAGCAGCAAGGCGCATGGATTTTTGGCCCCGCATCGGTTCGAGTTTTTGATGAAAACGGGCAGTTGCTAGCCAGCCTCACGCTAGCTAGGGCAGCGGAACAACAAGCATCGGGGCTGTCATTTATTTCAACCGCTTTGCCGGAAGGAAAATATAAAAGCCTGACCGTCAAGGTGTTGGCATTGCCCGCCATTCCCGATTGGCATCCGGGGAAGGGTAGTCCGGGCTGGCTGTTTTTGGATGAAGTGCTGGTGTGGTAGGCGATTCAAGACAGCAGTTGTAGTTTCCTCGACCAACCCAGCACGCCGCAGAGTGCAAAGCCCACGGCGTTCAAACTGCCATGCAGCGCCCGCATCATGGGGATGTCGAGCCAAGCCACAGGTGCCACGAAGCGGCTGCCGTACAGCCCAGCGAGCAGCATCCCGCCCAGCAGTGCCGCCGCCGATGCCAGCCACAACGACCTGATTACCAACGGGTTGTTTTTCAAAAAAGCCAAACGCAGGTACATCACTGCCACTGCCGCCGCCGAGGTGGCCATGAGCCATGCGCCCACCATTTCCCAGTCCACACCGAGGCTGAACTGCGTGAGCGTGATGCCCACGGCCAGCAGCCCCACCGCCGCCACGCCAAGGTAGCAGATGATTTGGTCAAAAATGCGGTTGCCCAAGTGCCGGGTGGCCAAGCCCGCCAGCACGGGCAGCACGAAGCCCGCATAATGGAAATGCACGATGGTCAGGAAAACGATGTCGGGGCTGAACCCAAACGGCGCAAGGCCAGCCCGCTCCAGCACGAGCCAAACCGCCGCCACGGCCACATAAGCCATACCCGCCGCCAGACTGAACAGCGGGGCATTCGACCAACTGCTGCGCCAAAGCTGCACCGACCCGACGAAGGCCACGGCCAGCAAAACGCCCGCCCAAGGCAACGCCAGCAGCACGGCCAGCCCCCCATTTTTCACCGAAAAGGAAAGCAGCAAACCCATTGCCGAAGGCAACAACCAAGGCTGCACCGCCCGCAGCACGGTGGACATGGAAAACGGCGAGGTGCAGCGCAGTGCCCGCACCGCCAGCGGCACGACGACCAGCGCCGCCAAGAGCAGCAGGCCCACGCCCCAGTCGGTGTGGAGCGGGTGCGGCAGCTTGGCGAGCACCCAAGCCAGCCATGCGGCTGCGCCCAGTGGGACTTGGTGCTTTTGAACAAAACCTATCATAATGGTAAATTTCCAGTTCCCCCAATTTCCAGGCGCATCTTCCGCAGCGACTCCCGCACGAAGCGCCGCTGGTAGGCCCTCGCCACGGGTTTGGCCAACCTCGCCAGCCAGTGCCGGGGCTTGGAGAAAGCCTTGAGGTCGTACCAGACCGTATCGTCGGGGAGCCACTCGATGCTGAACCGCTCCTCGCCGCACTCGGCGTGGTCGGGCAGGGTGCCGTAGGCAAAGCCGAAGCGCCGGTCGGGGCCGGAGCCGTCAAGGGTGTAGGTGATGCGGCAGCCGTTGAGCCAGTAGAGGCCCATGACCCGTGCCACCATCGCCAGGTTTTGCCCGGCCTCGATGGTCGCTCCCGCTGGCTCAATCCACGCCCAGCCGCCGGGGAACATCCGCCATTGCCGCAGGGCCTCGCAGGCCGCCCGATAAACTGCCTCGCCCTTGCCGAGCAGTACCCGGTTGCGGTCGTTGGTGTAACCGGGCAGGGGGGCGTCGTTGGCCGTAGCCCCGATTTCGGGGTAGGCGTAGCTGGCCAAAGCCTGTTTTTCCAGAAAAAACTGGGTCAAATCGCCGCTTGGTTTTTGCAATGAAACCATGTTTCAATTTTTGTTGAAAGTTAAACGGGCTGGGTGGTTTTGGGTTGTGCCTCGTAAATCCCTACCTGTTGGCAGAGCGTGAAAATCTAAATCGTAGTCACAGCTTGACAAACTGGAAACTAAATTCCTTTGCTTTTTACCCTTCTCGCCGCCTTCGGTACGGGATAGGCTGTCGGGGTTAATTGACTTTAGGGGCATCCCCCGCCCTACTATTTTAACCAGACTTTAGTTTTCAATGAGCTTAGTCCTACCTCTACCGAATCACCGAAGCCGCCAAGCCAACCAGTAGGCCGCCATTGGTGCCAAAATGGTGAGCGCTAAATCGGAAAAATCGAAGATGGAGGCTATCAGGTGGAGCACCAACAGCACGGTGGCCAAGTGCCCAAAATAGTCGATTTTGCTGCGCAAACCTTTGATAGTCAAGCCTTTTGCGAAGCAAAAAAACAACAAGCCATAAAAGCTGTAAATGACCGAAGTGGGCGGAGCCGGGAGGTGGCTCAATGCGATGGCCAAACTCCCCATGCCTGCCAACCCAATATACAGCCACCTGTAAAACAGGTTGAAATCGGGCGCACAATCGAAGCCGCTGGCCGGGGCTTTGCTGCCAGCTATGATGCGGCGGTTATAGGTGATGATTTGGTAAATGGCCGTGACGAAATACCTGAAAAGCTGGAACCGGAACAGCGGCTTGAATACCGGAAACTCCTCGCCTAGGATGAAAAACAGTGCCTCCTTCCCGTACAGGGTTTGCCTCGTTTCGGTATCGTACAATGGGATTTCGTGGCGGGCACGGTCGAGGTCAATACTGGCCAGCAAATCGGACGGTGCCTCGCTGAAGCCGACCCGGTTTTGGGGCAGCAGCCAGCCTAAATTGACGAAGCCGCTGGTGTAGGCTTTGCAGAGTGGGCAAACATCGTCGTAGATGATAATCTTGTGGGAAAGGGTCTTCATGGCCTAGCGGATTTGGTGAACGATTTAATGATGCACCAAAGTTACCCACTATGTTCACAACTTTCAATAAAAATTGAAAGTTTATTTTGTCGGCTATTTTAGCAGTGTTTTCACACCTTCCAGCATGGCGTCCACCCATTGGCCGTACTGCTTGCCGGAGGGGTGCAGTGCGTCGGTGGCCACCAAGTCGGGGTCGTTCAGGCCCTCCCTCGAAATGGGAGTGATGTTGAAATAGCGGACGCCAGCCACCTCGGTGATGGACTTGTTGGCGGCATTGAAGGCGTCAATTTCGGCGCTGATGTCGGGGTTTCCATTGCCGAAGGGCGTGAAGGCATAGTCGGGGATGGACACGACGAAGACCCTGTCTCTTCTGCCTCCGGCAAATGCGATGGCTTGGTCGAGCAATGCTTGGAATTCCGGTTTGTAGTTCTCCACGGAACGGCCCCGGTACTGGTTGTTGACGCCGATGAGCAGCGAAACGAGTGAGAAAGTGCTATCGGCGGTGAGGTTTGAGCTGGCGATTCCGGCTTGGAGTTCATCGGTCGTCCAGCCTGTCTTGGCGATGATGCGGTGGTGGCCCATGTCGAAGCCCGCCGCTTTGAGCTGTGCAACGAGCTGTGCGGGAAAGCGCTCCGTGCTGCCCACCGCCTGCCCAATGGTGTAGGAATCGCCGAGGGCCAAGTAGGTGAGCGCCGGGTCGGGGGAGGCGACTGGCGGCGCAGGTTCGAGCAGGGTCTCCTTTTTTGCGCAAGCGAAAAAAAGAAAAGGGAAAGACAGCAGCAAGCATAAGTTTTTCATGTCGTGCTTTTGCTTTTAGGTACGAAAAAGGGGCAGTGAACGGTTTTCGCCCGTTGCCCCTTCTTCGGCATTACTGCCAGCTAATCTTGTCGCCGACCTTGATGCCGTGCTTTTTGGTATAGCCGCCGTTTACCTCTACCACGTACTTGGCAGGGCCGTTGGAAGGCAGGGAGTTGTCGTTCAGGATTTTGGTGTTCTCATGGATGGTGTTGATGACGTTGTTTTCGTCCACAAAAATAATGTCGAGCGGGATGTAGGTATTGCGCATGAAAAAACTCTGCTGCTCGTTGTTGTCCATGATGAAGAGCATCCCCTTGTCTTCGTCCATTGACTTGCGGAACATAAGGCCCTGCATGCGTTCTTGGTCGGTTTCTGCCTTTTCGATGTCAATTTTGGCGATGGCCTTGCCGCCTGCGGCAGGCTGGAAGAAGAGTTCACCTTCTTTCTTGAAAACGGGTTCTGGCATGGCTTCGTTGCTGGCTGGTGCTGGTTCGGTGGTGGCGCTGTTGGTGGATGGGGGCGTTACGACTTCACTGGTGGGGTAAGCGTTGCGATTGCTGGTGAGGCTGCCTATCCAGCTGAAGATGCCGGGCGCAACCATGCTTAGGCCTGCAATTATCATCGTGCCCACGATGATGATTTGCTTCCAGTTGGTCGCTGGTTTTTTCTTTTTTTTCTTGACGGGTGCTGCTGGAGTAGCCTGGGATGAATTTGACATGATGGTTTTGATTGTTGAAATTGTTTGATTGCTGGATTGTTGGGGCGGCAAATTTCGGCAAATTACTGGCCAAACAAACGGTAGGAGCTAGTTTGGATTGTTGCGAATCAAAAAAAACTAATTTTGCCGACCAAAAACAGCGAGCTACAGTTATTGGCAGTCACTTTTCCCTTTGTACTTTTTACTTTTTCCTTGCAACAATGATTCTTTCCGATAAAAAAATCCTAGAAGCCATTGCCGCTGGCAATATCGTCATCGAGCCTTACGACCGGGCTTGCCTCGGCACCAATTCCTACGACGTCCACCTCGGCAAGCACCTCGCCAACTACCGTGACAAGGTGCTGGATGCCCGCCAGCACAACGAAATTGACCATTTTGAAATACCGGAGGAGGGCTTCGTGCTGCAGCCCGGCGTGCTCTACCTCGGCGTCACGGAGGAATATACGGAGACGCACCACGCCGTGCCGTTTTTGGAGGGTAAAAGCAGCGTGGGCCGCCTCGGCATTGACATCCATGCCACGGCTGGCAAGGGCGATGTGGGCTTCTGCAACCACTGGACCCTTGAAATTTCCTGCACCCAGCCTGTCAGGGTCTATGCCGGCATGCCCATCGGCCAGTTGATTTACTTCTTGGTGGATGGTGAAATCGAGCGTTTTTACAACAAAAAACAGGACGCCAAGTACAACGCCCGCACCGATAGGCCCGTGGAGAGCATGATGTGGCGGAATAAGTTTTGAGTTGGCAGTTCGACGGTTGGCAGCCAGGGTGCAGTTGATTAGCCTGTTTCCAGCGCTGAAATTACGAGAGGTGGTAAACCGGACAAGTTTACCACCTCTCGTTGTTTTTGCTGTGAATTGACTTTTAATCTGTCGAACAGACTGCCAACTGTCTAACTGCCAACTTCTTTGCTGTCCCGCCACATCGAGTATAAAATACCGCCGCCCAGTACCAGCACGATAAAGCCCAGCGATACCCACTCCGGCAGCACGATGTGCAGGGGGTGCAGCACCAGCATTTTCAGGCCGACGAAGGTCAGGATGATGACGAGGCTGTATTTCACATACTGGAACTTGTCGAGCATGGAGGCCAGTACGAAGTAGAGCGAACGCAGGCCCAGGATGGCGAAAATATTGGAGGTGAAGACGATGAACGGGTCTTTGGTGATGGAGAAAATAGCTGGGATGCTATCGAAGGCGAACATGATGTCCGTAGTTTCGACCACTACCAGCGCCACGAAAAGCGGGGTCATGGCGATGGTTTTGCCTTTCCATTTCACGAAAAAATGCTCCCGGCGAATGCTCTTGGTGACGGGCAGGATTTTGCGAAGCTGCAAAACGACGGGGTTCTGCTCCGGGTGGATTTCCTCCTCGCCCGTTTTGAGCATTTTGTAGGCTGTGTAGAGCAGGATGGCCCCGAAGACGTACATTATCCAGTCGAATTGCTCCACCAGGATTGCGCCAGCGCCAATCATCAGGCCACGAAACAGCACGGCACCGATGATGCCCCAGAAGAGTACCCGGTGCTGGTATTTTTGGGGGATGTGGAAGTAGCCGAAAATGACGGCGATGACGAACACATTGTCCAAGCTCAAGGAAAGCTCGACGATATAGCCCGTCAAGTAAGTAAGTGCGGCGTCCCAGCCACTTGAAGGCAGGCCGATAGTATCGCCAATGCCGAACCAATGCCTTTCGTAAGCGAAGTAGATGAACACGCTGAACAAAACGGAGACTGTGCTCCAGAGCGCCGTCCAGCGCAGTGCCTCTTTGGTGTTGATTTTGTGCGGGTTTCTATTGAACACGCCCAAGTCGAGCGCCAAGAAGACGGTTACAAGCGCCAGAAATCCAATCCAAACGAACATTCCCTATTGTTTTATGATGAAATAGTGGCCTTTTGCTGAAAAGCGCCGCAAGGTAAACAAAAAACGGTGGGCTATTGACTGACTGCGGGGAGGCTGGTCACGGTGTTTTTCGACCAAACCTAGCAGACGAGGGGACTAAATGGCGCTGTGGCGCGGCCCATTTTCAGGCGAAACCATTGGCCAATTTCTTTCATTGCTTCAATTCGTTTTCGTTAGGTGATTATAGGCGAAGCAGGCCTTGCCCGCAATCCAAAATCCGCAATCCAAAATCCGGGATAAAAAAAAACCCCCCTCCTAAATGCGGAGAGAGGCTATCCCAAAAACCGATTACATCTTTTGTTCATTGGGGTGAAAAGATGAATTTGGTTCGACCTGCGCACTGAGAGCAAGCACAAGCCAAACATGGCACCACGTGGTGCAACGCTAAATGTATTAGTGTCAAGATTGCAAGCAACACCACCGATTTACAAAAAGTCCAAAAGTGAACAATGGAGGGAAACTGAAAAAAAATGGATGAGAAGCTCGGACTACAATTGGTTTGTGAAATGTCTTTTTACTACGAATCGGTTGTCAGGATAGTTTGCTTACTAAAAAACGGTGTTGCTTAATTGGTCAGATGTCCTTTCCGGCTTCTCATCACGCTCTTGCGTTGAATAACAGTCCTTTCATGTTCACAGGAATTTATATACAGTTACTAAAAAAATCGAGCCAAAAGTAGCCGCTCTAGCCGATAGCGCAAAGTATTTGTAAAAAAATAATTTCAAAATGGCTGGCAACGGGTATTCGGGGCGGGGGGTTCAGGGGTTTAAGGTTCAAAGTTTCAGGTTTCAGGTAGTGCCTGCATCTGTTCGAGCCGTGTTCTCAAATTCCCAAAGTTTTTTTTCAAAGGCTAGTTTCTCAGCATCGAATTTAGCAGCCCCTCCCCTGAAACCTTGAAACCTGAAACCCCTGAAACCTTCTTGCCTACCCCTAAAAACGCAGAACCCCTTCCTGGATTACCCAGAAAGAGGTCTTGCGTGTTCTCAAGGGATTACAAATTGCATCTTAGGCATGAAGAGACTTTGGGTTGTAAGCAAAGCATCAACAATGCGGTTTTTTCATCGGTAAAGGGATGCAGACACACGAATGTGCCGTAAACCTTGAGCTTGCCCTACACGTTGGGCTTGAAATCGGAAGTTGGGAAAATCTTTAGCGCAAGGAATGGTTAGTTCCCGCTTTGTTCAATAGTGCATCTAGTGTAGAAATCCTAGTATTGCTTCTGGGCGAGTGTTGACTTTGTTACAGTCTCAGGGATGTCAAATTTTACGAGTGTCTAATTCAAGGTGTGTGTGAAATCGAGTGCAAGGTA
>JALOMF010000035.1 GCA_025455635.1 Saprospiraceae bacterium
ACCTCAACCTCGATTCCATCGGATTCCGTACAGCGGGCGAGCTGGTGCAAGTGACGCACACGCCCCATGCCGACGAGCGCCACCCGATGGCCATTGACACGACTTGGTTCAGTTTCGTGACGGATGAAACAGGTGTGGCCAACCGGAAGACTGGCTTCTTGGAGGATTATATCCACCATTTCGTGAATGCAATCCGCTTCAAGGATGGCAACGTGATAAGGCTCCACGCCGACACCATCATCACCAGTTTTCTGGACAGTGTGGCCCTTGCCCAAGTGGACTCGGTGTGGCAGGAGCCTATCATCAAGCAGCGGGCTGTGAACCATTTTTCTACCAACTACGACCGCAATATTGCGGAGCAAAGCAAGGCTCGAAGAGCTGGCCGCTACGCAGAGTTGATGCGCCGTGACGGTCGCCAACAGATTTTTGTCGGGGATTTTTCACCCGAAGAATTGACCAATCCGGTGTTGAGCAGCTACCAAAAAAGTAGGGTGAAAGTGGTAGCAGGGCCTCCAACCAGCATTGCGGAGCCTCCAAAGGAAAATGTGCTGGAAGAAGTAGGGAACGAGCCGATAGACGTGTCCAACATCCCGCAGGAAAAACAGGACACAGGGAAAATAGACCTTGACAACTACCTCTTCCAGAGCGAGTTCGACGACGATGAGGTGCCTACCCGAACGGCTCCAGCGCCCAAGGCGGAAGACCCAGGTGAAGAATTGGCAAGGCCAGAAGTGGTGCAGCCGCTCGTCTATCTGCCCGTGGTACCGGGCGATGGCGCTCCGCAAAAACTGCAGCCGTTCCGTTCGAGCCGGATCATTCCGTACCGCCTGAAGTTCCGGACCGATTATGTCACCACGCAAATGGACAACGGGGTGCTGTTCGACGGCCTCAACTCCTATTCGGGCATCCCACAGGATTTTGGGTACCCGCCACCTGGCATTTTGCTGAAAGCCAATTTCAAGGACCTGCTCGAAGACTATGAATTTGAGGGCGGCATCAAAGTGCCTACCTCCTTCAACGGTGCAGAGTACTTCCTCACCTTCCACGACAAGAAAAAGCGCCTCGACAAGCGCGTCAACACCTACTATCGTCGCTTGCGGTTCACTGAAGACCCAAACCAGCCAAATTCGGGCATCGTACTGCCAACGCCACCGCTTCAGCCGCCGCTTCAAACACCGGGCACCTCTGCGCCCAATCGGTCGCCGATTCAGAAGTTTGAAAACAGGATATTCTTGACGCAGTACCAAGTGCGTTATCCGTTGGATGTGTTCACGAGCCTTCGTGCCACCGCCACTTTCCGCATGGACAATGCCAATTACTTGGCCACAGATGCCTACAATTTGCTGGCAGATCCCGAGCGTGCCCAGCGCATCGGCCTAAAGGGGGAGTACGTCTTCGACAATACGCTCGATATAGCGCTGAACGTGAAAAACGGTACCCGCTACAAATTTTTTGCAGAAGCAGTGAAAGGGCTGCGGGTGAACCTGGGCGAAAACCCTGAGTTCAAGCTCAACGACGGCTTCATGACAGTGCTTGGGGCCGACATCAGGCACTACCAGCGGCTGTTGAAATGGTCGGTGCTGGCTGGCAGGCTGGCAGGTGCGACTTCGTTTGGCAAAGAAAAAATTCTCTACATGTTGGGCGGCACTGACAACTGGATGTTCCCACAATTCGACAACAGCATCTCGTTGCCTGATGCCGAAAACTACGCCTTCCGCACCGTGGCCACGAATGCCCGTGGCTTCAAGATGAACGCCCGCAACGGCAATTCCTACGCAGTATTCAACAGTGAGTTGAGAATGCCTGTGCTGCGGTACTTTTTCCCCCGGAGCCAGTCGAACTTCGTAAAGAACTTCCAAGTAGTGGGCTTTTTCGACATCGGCACTGCATGGCAGGGGCTGAACCCGTTCAACGAAGAAAGCCCGCTGAACACTTGGGAGCAGCAAGGCAACAACGTCAGCATCGAGGTCAACTACTTCCGTGACCCCATTATCTTTGGCTATGGCACCGGCATCCGCACCCTGCTGCTGGGCTATATGGTGCGCCTCGACTATGCATGGGGCGTGGAAACACGGGTGGTGCAAGAGCCAAGGCTGCATTTTTCCATTGGAATGGATTTTTAAGCTTGGCTGTGGGCAACTGGGAGTTGGTTCGACAGCCTGTCCCACCGGGACGGACTGATTGGCCAGTGCTGAGGAAAGCTGCACCCTCACTGCCAACTGTGGAACTGCCACCTAAAAATAAGCGGCATAATCCCGTTGGCTGGCGGCAATCACTTCGTAAGCCTCTTCCCTTCCGTAAATATGCGGGATTTCGACCTGTTGCCCCGTGCCGGGGAATTGCTTGTAGGTCAGAAAATAATGGCCCAATCGGTTCACGATGCTGGGCGGCAACTCCTGAATATCATTCCATTGCGAGTAAAGTTCGTCCTGCTTGAGCACGGCGATGATTTTGTCGTCGGCCTCGTTGTTGTCAATCATGCGGAAGCCGCCGACGATTTTAGCCTGCACGATGATGTCGCCGTGGGTAACGTCCCGCTCCGTCAGCACACAGATGTCAAGTGGGTCGCCATCCCCGATGATGCCCGTACGCGCCGTTTTTTCCATGCAGAATTTGGCAATCTCTTCCTTGCAGTAGGTCTTCGGGATGAAGCCGTAGAGCGCCGGTACGATGTTCGAGAACTTCTGGGGGCGGTCCACCTTGAGGTGACCCGTGGGCTTGTCCACCTCGTATTTCACTGTGTCGGAAGGAATAATTTCGATGTAGGCAGTCACGATTTCGGGAGCATTTGCGCCGATTTCGATACCGTGCCACGGGTGCGCCTTGAAGCGCAAGCCCGCCATCTTCAGGAATTCTTGGAACAGGGATTCGTCCATTATGGAATGATTGCATGCAATGATGAAAGTGCGAAAGTAGCGCAAACGCTCGTTCATCCATACTTCAGCGATGTTTGGTCAGAAAATTTTAGCTGTTTTATGAAAATACCTACCTTTCACCTGCTTTTTTGCTTTCGCAAAATCATAACAACGCCAATTTTTCAAAAAAACGAACTCACATGGCATTCTTCAACGATTTGAAAAAACTCCTTTTCGGTGCAACATCCGTCACCAAATCCGCTGCCGAAAAAGCCGTGGACGCCACCAAGGAAGCTGGCAGCGACCTCTGGGACAAAGTACAGGACACCGCCGCCGACCTTAGCAAAACCGTGGCAGAAAAAGCCGACCTAGCCATGGACAAGGCCGCCGACTTGGCTGAAACTGCCAAGCAAAAAGTCGGAGACTTCGTCAACGACGACCCCAAGCCTGCCGAAAAACCCGACACGGACGATGTGATGGACGCCATCATCGCCGAACGGGAAGCTGCCCCAGCGCCCGCCGCCACCGAACCAGAGGAAATCCTTGAACTGCCTCCACTGAAAATACCTGCCGATTCGCCGAAACTGCTCGACGACGGGGATGCTGAGGAGATTAAACTCCTCGATGACGGCAAAGACGACGATGAGCCGAGCGTATTGGATACCATCAAAACATCAGCAACTGCCACAGGTGCTGCCGTATTGGACAAAGGCGGCGAAGCCTTGGACAAAGCGGGTGACTTTGCCAGCAAAGTGGGCGAGCGGGTAATGGACGCTGGCGGAAAGCTTACCGACAAATTTGGCGAAGCCTCTGAAAAAGTGGGCGAGGCCATTTTTGAAAAAGGCGGCGAAGCCCTCGATAAAGCAGGCGACTTTGCGAGCAAGGTAGGTGAAAAAGTACTCGAAACTGGCGGAAAGCTCACCGACAAATTTGGCGAAGCCTCGGAAAAGGTAGGCGAGGCCATTTTTGAAAAAGGCGGCGAAGCCCTCGACCGTGCCAAAGACCTTGCGGCTGGCATCGGCTCCAAAATCATGGCGGCGAAGGACGACCTCATGGCCAAGGCACAGGCCGAGGCCGAAAAATCGGGCGAAACGACTGGCAGCCTAATTGACAAAGCCAAGGAACTGAACCAGAAGCTAGAGGATAAAATCAGTGGGAACAACACCAAATTTGCCGATACACCGCTCACCACAGGAGGCAGCGAGTTTGCGAAGCACGACAGCTTCTGGGAAAAGGCCGAGCGGTTTGCCAAGGGCGACTACCAGATGAAGGGCGATGACCACTTGGAACTGGGCCAATTGAAAATCACAGAAAAAAAGGATGACAAGCCATCGGAAAAAAAGACGGACGACTTGATTGACGACGCTATTGTGGAAAGCTGATTTCAAAACCAATTCAAAAAAAAAACGGGCAAGTAGTTGTTTATCAACCGCTTGCCCGTTTTTTTTCCTAGGTACTCGCTATGGTTCCACGTGCCCCTTCGCGCGCTCGTACCGCCTGATGTACTCCTCCACGATGTCGCCGAGGATGTCCTTCAAGTACGATTTTTCCATGCGGGCGATGATTTTCAGCTTGTTGAGCTTTTCCTTGTCAAAAGTGACGGTCAGGCGGCGGGTACCTGTAAGGGGGTCTTCGGCCACGGCGCCTTGTTCCACGGTACGGCGGATGAGCATGTCGAGGCCGCCAAGTGGCTTGCGCCGATGGGCTTGCTGGTGGAAGGGCTGTGCCCTGGCTGCGCTAGCGGCAGCTTCACGCTCCTGTATTTGCTCATCGAAAGACTCCTGCATGGCCTCATGGAGGAGGGAGTCAAGGTCGGTTGTGAAGTTCTTGCGAGATGCGGTTTTGCTCACAGCGGTTTTGCTGACGCCGGGGCGCATCTCGTCAGGGTTAGCGCCTTCCAAGAAGGTAGTACCCTGCCCGCTTTCCTTGTTGTGGTCAATGGAAAACAGGCTTTCGAGTCCGTCTGTGAATTTCTTTTTGCTCAAAACAATGTATTTGTGGTTTGAGGAGCTTGGCAGGTTTGAGGAGTTCGGATTGATGCGCAGGGCATGCCAAACCTGTCAAACGCTTCTAACCCATCAAGCAAAATTACTTGCCCGCTTCGATTCGTTCCAATATTTCCAAGCACAGGTTTTTGTAGTCCTGCGCCCCGATGCTGCTCGGGTTGTAGTGGAAGATGTCTTTGCGCTGTGATGGAGCCTCGGCCAGCGATACGTTGTCGCGGATGAGGGTGTTGAATACTTTTTCACCAAAATATTTTTTGATGGTATCCACAACATCACGGTTCAAGATTTTCCGGGAATCGTACATAGTGGCAATGACCCCGCCAATTTCGAGATTTTTGTTCAGCCTGAACTTCACCTTGTCTATCACCTGCTTGATTTTTGCCAAACCTTGCAGCGCCAAGAACTGGGTTTGCAGCGGTATATAGACATAATCGCTGGCACCGAGCGCGTTGAGCGTGAGCAGGCCGAGCGATGGCGGGCAGTCAATGATGATGAAATCGTAGTCGTCCTTGATGGGTTCAAAAAGCTCTTTGAGGATGTACTCGCGGCCAGCTTCGTTGATAAGCTCCATTTCGGCGCCAGAGAGGTCAAGTGTGGACATCACAACGTCAAGGTTCTCCCGCACGGTGTATGGTTCCAATTCTGATTCTCCGCGCAATGCTTCGTAAATGGTATTGGGCTGGCGGGGTATCCCAAGGGAGAGGGAAAGGTTGGCCTGCGGGTCAAGGTCAATGAGCATCACTTTTTTGCCCAATTCTACCAACCCAGCACCTATGTTGATGGTGCTCGTAGTTTTGCCCACGCCACCCTTGTGATTCAATAGCGAGATGATTTTTCCCATATAGCTCGTTTAACCTAGTTCTTCCGCTTTTTTGTTCCTCGGCGGAATTCGGGCAAAAATAGCTAAAATATCCTAGCTGTGAACTCGATTTTTCCACAAACCTTTGGTTAGCTGGGCGAAATGGCCTGTTTCTACCCCCACTTCCTTGGCCTTGCTTTTTAGCGAAGCTCCGTTTTTTTATAAAAATAGGCTGCCATCGGGATTTACCTTCTAGGAATTCAGACTTTTGCCAAACCAAACCCCTTCTCAGCCGTTGTACTTTGTCCGGGTTTGGCCCCGATAAGCATCACACAACCATTAAAAAGCAACAGAATTATGATGATTTCAAAGAAAATGGAGGAAGCCCTCAACCAGCAAATCGAGTTTGAAGGCTACGCTTCTTTCCTTTACCTCAGCATGGCCACTTGGTGCGACAGCCAAGGGCTGAAAGGCTGCTACGATTTCCTCAAGCGCCAATCGGACGAAGAGCGCATGCACATGCTCAAGATTTTCGAGTACCTCGCCGATGTGGATGGCTTTGCCCTAACCCCCGGCATCAAGGAGCCGCCCCGCCAGTTTGAGTCGGTGCAGGCCGTTTTCAAGGACGTTTACGCCCACGAGCAGAAGGTGACACAGAGCATCAACAAGCTCATAACCCTCGCCAACAAAGAGAACGACTACGCTACGCAGACTTTCCTCCAATGGTACGTCAATGAGCAGCGCGAAGAGGAAGCACTCATGCGCACCGTGCTCGACCGCATCCGCCTCATCGGCGACGGGCCGCAGAGCCTCTATTTCATAGATAAGGAAATGGACGCCCTCAACAAAGCAGCAGTAGCCTCCGAGGCTGCTGGCGGAGAAGCATAAATCGAAATTAGGGGATTGGGGAAGCATTCCGAATTTCCCAATCCCCTAATTCACCAATTTCCCAACTCCCAATCTCCATGACCAACGTCTGGGATTATTTCAAGAACTTCTTCCGGGAAGCCGAGCAAAGCTCGGCCTCCAATCCCATCCTCAAGGGGATGCTGGAGCGAAGTGCCGAAGAGCAGCGTGCCTATGCTGACTGGGTGGGCACACTCTCCTGTCGGCGGCTGATGTCGCTGCTGGCCGAGCAATACGCCATGCACCAATCCAACCCCGCCGGTGTTGACCCCGCACTCACGTTCCTGCGCACCCCTTCCACCAACGGCTTCGCCTTTCACTTCGACCGCCTCGATTTCAAAAAAAACGACGCCCACCACCTGCTCGACCTGCTGAAGGAAAAAACGCTGGGCCTCAACTACCGGCCCACGCAATCCGATACCCGCACTTGGTCAGAAAAAGATTGGGTGCAGACCGTGGAGCGCCACTACCTCAAGCCCCGCCAAACCTGGGCCGAAGGCCAAAAAATCAACCAGCAGTTCGGCAATGTTTCCATCGAACTGACGCTCCGCAACGACCAGCCCCGCCTGCTCACCTTCCGGGCCACCAGCTACGCCGACCGCCTCTACGCCGAGGCATCCGACTTCCACGAACTCATGCAGTCCATCTTGGCTTAGGCTTTTGTTAAAAAAAGCCACCTATCTTTGCCCCAATCGTCGCCGAAAGGCGCGCAAAAACAAATACTTGGTATGTACCCTGACCTTTCCTACCTGTTTCACGATATTTTTGGCACACAGCCCGACAACTGGACCTCGGTCTTCAAGACCTTCGGTGTCATGCTCGTGGTGGCCATCCTTTCGGCGGCTTGGTTTTTTTACCTTGAGCTAAAACGCAAAGCCGAAGAAGGGCTTTACCAAGCCACAACGGTGAAAACCATCATTGGCGAGCCTGCATCGCCTTGGGACATTGCGTCCAATGCCTTGTTTGGCTTCCTCGTCGGCTTCAAATTCGTTTATATCGCCCAAAATTTTGCCGAGTTCCAACAAGATGCCGCTGCCGTACTGCTGTCCCTGAAGGGCAACTGGCTGGCGGGTATCGCAGGCGCTGCCCTGTTCGGCTTCCTGCGCTGGCAAGAGCGCAAAAAACAGGTGCTGCCTAAGCCGAAAGAAGTCAGTTCACAGGTTTACCCGCACGACCGCATCGGCGACCTCACCATCATGGCCGCCGTCACGGGCATTTTGGGTGCAAAGATTTTCGCCATCCTCGAAGAGCCGAGCGGCTTCTTCGACGACCCCATCGGCACCTTCTTCTCCGGCAGTGGCCTCGCCATTTACGGCGGCCTCATCGGGGGCTACCTCGGCGTCACGTGGTACATGCGCAAGCACAATATCCCGTTCTGGCCCACCGCCGATGCCGTGGCCCCGGCGCTCATCATCTCCTACGGCGTAGGGCGCATCGGCTGCCAGCTCTCCGGCGATGGCGACTGGGGCATCGACGCTGCGGCACAGCCCGGTTGGTGGTTCTTGCCTGACTGGCTCTGGGCCTATGATTATCCGCACAACGTGAACAAGGCGGGCATCCCCATCGAGGGCTGCGAATGGCTGCACTGCACCCGCTTGGCCAACCCGGTTTACCCCACGCCCATCTACGAGGTGGCGGCCTCGTTCCTCATCGGCGGCATCCTTTGGGCCATGCGCAAGCGCACGAATGTGCAGGGCATGATATTCTTTACCTACCTGATTCTCAATGGTTTCGAGCGTTTTTGGATTGAAAAAATCAGGGTGAATGCCACCTACAAAATCGCTGGGTTCGAGCCTACGCAGGCCGAAATCATCGCCGTGGTTTTGTTCCTGATTGGGGTGGCGGGCGTCATCTGGCGCAAGCGGGTACACGCCAGGGCTTGATTTTTTCCCTTCGGCAAATAGGGGTTTTGGGTGGATGAATGCATCAAACGAGTGCAATCATCCACCCATTTTTTTTCAAACACCTATTTTCAATGAAAATCAACCTGTTGTTTTCCTTGCTCACGGCGCTGTTTTTTGCCGTTTCCACACCATCCCTTTTAGCTGCAACGAGTTCATCATTGACAAACTCGCACCAGGTTCATGCGGCCCAAAAAGCCGTCGCTTCCAAGCAATTCAAAAAAGAAAAACGAGGCAGCAAGCTCAAGCAGTGGTGGCAAAGGCAAGTCCAAAAAATTTCAAAACTCGTGCAGCGGGTGAGCCTCGGCTTCGTGGGCTTTTTGGTCATGCTGGTTGGTGGGCTTTTCATCGTGCTGGGCATCGTCATTCCCTACGTTGGCGTCTTGTTCTTGGTCATCGGCATCATCATCGCCTTCGTGGGGCTGCTGCTCTGGCTGATTTTGAGCAGGATTGGCGTGCGGGTAGAGTCGGGAGAGGGTCGGCGGCGGAACTATAATTGAAAAATTAGAAAGAATATCTTGAAGAATGCTAGGCTTCCAATCCGAAATCCGAAATCGAAAATCCGAAATCAAAACACCGCCCCCACCTGCGCCCGCCCCACGTGTACGAGCCTCGACTCGCCCGTCTTTCGCCCTTCGTAGGTGATGCCGATGCGGATGTTTTTGGCTACCTGTCGGTCAATGGTGAGGTTCCAGATGAAGTTCTTGCCGTTTTGCAGGCCCTGCAAAAAAGCAAAGCCCACGGGCGAATTGGCCTGCCCCGTGAAGTCAATTTTTACGAAGGAAAACTCCGAGCGCAGGCTAGTGGTAGCGCTTTGGTTGAAGGTCGCCTCCCATTTCAGGTCGTTGGTGCGGGCATTTTCGCCGAGGGTATCAAGGCGGTTTTCGGCCAGCTTGTAGCGCCAAGTGAGGCCCGTGCGGAAGTTGTTCGAAGGCTGCCAGGTCAGTTGCGGCTTCACCTCCCACGACTCGATGCGGTAGCGTCGGCTGACGAACTGCTCCGACCCCTGCTCGTCCACCCCAAGGCTCATTTCCGATTGAAAACTCAGCGATTTGGTCACGTTCCAGCGGGTCTTCACGAACTGCTCCCGTTGCCGACGGCTCTCGAAGCCCTGCGTCTGCACCAGTTTGTTCTGGTTGTCGGACATGCCGAGCTGCACATCGTACTTCGGGTCGGCCCGGTTGAAAAACAGCGTATTGTAAACCGAGGAACGGGTGCTCACCAGCGCCGTGTCCGCCACATCCAGTTCAAAGGGGTTCCAAGCGCTCACCCCGTCCAGTTGCCGCACCTTGCGGTTGATTTGCAAACTACTTTGAGTAGAAAATTTGCTCAAAAATTTCTTCCCACCCGTTTTATTGAACCAAATGGCCTTGGGTTCTAGCCGCAGACTTTGGTTGAAGGTCACGTTGTTCGTGCGGATGAATTCATCGGTAAACGACGTCACCCGCACGGCATTGGCCACATCTTGGAACGGGGCGATTTCCACCTCGTCGTACTGCACCTTGCCGTCGGCGTTGCGGTCGGTCCAGAGGTGGGTGCCCTCGCCGGGCTGCACTTGCAGGTAGGTGAACTCGACCCGCCGCTCCTGCCCGCTGCCGATTTCGTAACTGGTAGCGCTTTGGGCCACGCCTTTCAGCAAGTTCAGCGTGTAGTCGAGGCGGCCCAAGTAGGTGTCGGAGGGGTCGAGGTTGGACAGGGTCGTGTCCTGAATGGCGAGCTGCCGCCATGTGAAATTCCAGCCGAGGCGGGAGTTCCGGCTCTGTTGCCAGTCGCCCGTGAGGTTCAGCTCGTGGGCCAGCGTGGAAGCGGTGAACTGCTCGCCATCCGGCGCACGGTCGAGGCGGCGCTGGTAGCTGGTCTTGAAGTTAAACACCTCATTTTCAGGGCTTTCCACCGTCATTTTTGCCAAATCATAAAAAAAACTGGCAGCGTTCAGCGTGTCGGGCTGGTTGCCGAATTGGTTCTTTGCGAAGCGGCTGTTGTGCTCCCGCTCGGCGTAAATGCCCGCCCGCCAGAACCTCGTACCCGTGCTGTCCCGCAAGAACGGCATGGTGAAATTGGCCTTCGGCCTGATGAACTCGCTTCGTTCCAAGTTGCTTTTGGTGGTCAAAAAATCGCCCTGTGCCCACAGGTCCCAGCCGTTTTTCAGGTAGGCGTATTTTGCAAAATGCTTGAGGCCCGTGTACAGCGTGTCCCGCAGGAAGCCCCCAAAATTGTACTGCAAGCTGCCCGCCTTGGCCGTCCGAAGCGTCGCCCCACCGTTGAACAGGTGCTCGTCGGTCGGTCGGGTCACGATGCCCACGTCGTTGATGTTCCGGTTCACGTTCCAGTCCCGGGTAAACTCGGCGGGCCGGTAAGGGTTCAGTTCCTTGAAGCGGCGCTGTGCAAATTCGTAGTTGGCCTCCAATTCGATTGCGGATTGCGGATTGCGGATTGCGGATTGGGCAGGCGGGTTAACTTGGCCCTGAGTGCCGAATTCAAAAACCCGTTTCACCCCCACCGTCCCTGCCAGCCCCACATTGTCGCCGTCGTTCACATCCGAGAGCCTGTTTTGGTCAAAATTGCTCAGGCCCACCTCTGCCCGCAGCTTCGTGTTTGCCGAAGGCGAAAACTCCCCGCCCGCCGTGTAAAGCTGCTGCCGATTGGGGGCCACGAGCCGCCGCACGGGTTCGTATTCGCCCAACGGCTGCCCGGTCGTTGGGTCGGGCGCTACCCAACGATAGACCCGGCCATTGGCGGCGGTCTCGGTGTCCAACACGTAGTTGCCATTGCCGGGGCCGACCTGCGAGAAACCCGCCGAGTACTTCGCCAAGGTTTGGTTTGTGCTGAAAATCAACACGTTAGAATAAGTCGCCCCGCTCACCACCGTGTCACGCAGCTCGTAAAGCACACGGAATGCGCTGAACTCCTCCACCGTGTCAATGGCGCTGACGATGGCGTTCAGGCTGCTGTCCCCGGCATTGCGGAGCACCTCCAGTTCCATCTGCGAAAAATCGTCGTCAATGGGCTGCTTGCCGTCCTGCTCGGAGTAGGTGTGCAGGTAGAGGCGGTAGTTTTTGCCCTGCCACTCGTTGTTGAGGGCATAGAGCGAGCGCTGGTAGTTCTGCGTGTTGTAATCAAACTCGACCACGATGCGGCTGTCCTTCGTGATGAGGCGGCGGTTGGTAAACGTGACGTGCCCTGCGTTGTAATCAATCACATAGTCGGCGTCGAGGCCCCGGATTTGCAGCTTGCCGTCCACAAAGACCTTCTCCGTGCCGCTGAGCACGATGATGAAGCGCTCGCCCTCCGCCCCTTCCAGTCGGTACGGCCCTTGGTTGCCCTCCTGCGCTGCGAGGGTGTTGCGGGCGAACTTGCCACGGGCAATGGCCGCAGACGCCCGGGTTGAAAATTGCGGATTGCGGATTGCGGATTGCGGATTAGCAGCCCCCGACTGCGGACTGCCCCCGACCTTGGTCGGGGCCGACTGCCAACTAAAAGTCGCTCCTTGCAGTTTTTTGAAATAATTCATGAAATACCCGTTCGGGCGGGCCAGCTCGTAGTCGCCAGCGATGAGCTTGGTTTGTTGCTTCGCAACTTGGATGAAAATCTTGTCGAACTCCCGCAACTGCTGCGTGTTACCCTCCGGCTGCAGCGGGATGTTGTTGTCGGTAATGGCGGCGAGGATTTCGAGGTCGCCGAGGGTACCGCCCATTTGCAGGTTGAACTGCGAGTTGAGCACCAGGTTCTGGTTGTTTCCGAAGGAAAGCCCACGGGTGTAGTTGCCGTTGTAGTCGAGGCCCCGTTGCGGCAGCAGGGGGCGCTGCTCGTCGGCATAGGGGTCGTAGGCGTAGCCGATGAGGCGGTCGCCGGGCTTGGCCAGCACCGAGGTGTCGAGGCGAGAGAGGGGGGTGGTGAGGTTGAAGGGGAGTACACGGTACCTTATAACTGCAATTGCGGATTGCGGATTGCGGATTGCGGATTGGGTGTCGAAGCGGATTTGGTTGTTTTTTAGGGTAAAAAACTGGGGGCTGATGGGCTGTCCGGTGGCGGCGTCCCTGACTTCCACGGAATTGGGAATGACGGTGAGCGTATCGAGCTGCTGGGGCACGGAGAGCATGGGCAGGGTCTTGCTGCGCAAGTTCGAGACTTGCGCAGCAGCCAGCGTGGGCAGCAGTGCCAGCAGTAAAACTTGTAAGGTTTTGCTCATCCGGGCGGTTGGTACTGAGGTGTAAACGCAAGATAACGCAGATTGTGGCCGGATATGCTTTTCGTCTGCGGGTTTAAACCGCCAAGCCCCATTTCGTGCCCTCCTCAATGGCCCGCTTGGCGTCCACTTCCGACGCCAGTTTTGCGCCGCCGATGAGCGTGGCGGCTATGCCCTTGGCGGTCAGTGCATCGTACAAATCCCGCACGGAGTTCTGCCCGGCGCAAACGACCACATTGTCCACGGGCAGTAGCTTGGGCTTGCCCTCGTGCAGGAGGTGCAGGCCCTCGTCGTCCACTTTCACGTACTCCACCTTGGCCAGCATTTTCACGTTTTTCATCTTCAGGCTGGCCCGGTGAATCCAGCCCGTCGTTTTGCCCAGACCGGCGCCGTGCTTGCCTTCGGAGCGTTTCAATAGGAAAATCTCTCGAACAGCTGGTTCTGGATGCGGCTTGGCGATGGCGCCCCGGCCCGTGTATTTTTCATCTACCCCCCATTCCGATAGGAAATTTCGGATTTCGGATTGCGGATTGCGGATTGGGGCCTCGGAATCCGAAATCCGAAATCCGAAATCCGAGATTGAAAGGAACTCCGCCACATCGAACCCGATGCCACCTGCCCCGATGACGGCGACGGACTTCCCGACCGGCTTTTTGCGGAGCAAACAATCCGAATAACTCACCACTTTTTGGTGGTCTTCGCCGGGAATGCCCGCCCGTCGGCCAGCCACGCCCGTGGCGATGACGACCGCTGCAAAGCCTTGATTTTCAAGGAATTCAGCGGTTGCGGGCGTGTTCAGGTGGAGCTTGACGCCCGTCACATCCAGTTGCTTCGCAAAATAGCGGAGCGTCTCGTGGAACTCCTCCTTGCCGGGAATCCGCTTGGCGAGGTTGAACTGCCCCCCGATTTCAGCACTGGCCTCAAACAGGTGCACTTCATGTCCCCGCCCTGCGGCAGTTGTGGCAGCGGCAAGGCCAGCGGGGCCAGCGCCCACCACGGCGATTTTCTTTTTGGTTTCGCTTCGCAAAACGGGCAGCAGCGTCTCGTGGCAGGCCCGTGGGTTCACGAGGCAAGAGGCCGTCTTGCGGCTGAAGGTGTGGTCAAGGCAGGCTTGGTTGCAGGCGATGCAGGTATTGATTTCGTCCCGGCGGCCCTCTTTGGCTTTTTTCACAAAATCGGGGTCGGCGAGGAAGGGGCGTGCCATGCTCACCATGTCGGCGCAGCCCTCGGCCAGCACCTGCTCGGCCACTTCGGGCATGTTGATACGGTTGGTGGTGATGAGCGGGATGTTCACTTTGCCCATCA